>JAZKEP010000042.1:5749-14119 GCA_040387015.1 Bacteroidota bacterium | reverse complement strand
AACGGAGCCATGCATGTTTTGCCCGGCAGCCATTTGTGGGACAACCGTTTCCGCTCGTTGAATGTGCCTTGGATTTATGAAGGTTTGCAGGATAGAATGTTTCCGCAGCTGAAACCGGTGCCGATGAAAGCAGGTGAGGTTTTGTTTTTTGACAGTGCGGCCATTCACTACAGTACCGATAATACAGGCACCGCAATACGACCCGCTATCAATTTTTATATCAAGCCGAAACAGGCCTTGTTTCTGCATCATTATATAGATGATAAAACGCCTGCCGGGAAAGTAGAAGTGTTTAATGTGGACATAGATTTTTTTTACAACTGTGATTTTATGCAGCGTCCGCCTTCACCGCCTTATAGTTTTGTGGGATATGAAGAATACAGCAAACAGAAGTTGCTGGAAGGAAGTAGAAAGCAGTTGAAGTAATCAAGCAATTTAACTCGCGGATAGTGAAGTAGTAAAATGGATATATACCAAAGCCCTGTTTTTAGCAATACCGGAAATTTATTCAAGTTCAACCGCGATGGTTATGTGGTGGTGCCATCTTTCCTGAACCCCGAACAAATTCAGTATCTGCAAAACCTGTTCGACACCACACGCGACAAAGCCGCTGTGAGCGAACAGTTTTATACCTCGCATTGGAGCAGCAATCGCGAATATCGCGCTGAAGTAAAAGAGAAGATTGTAGCACTTCTTTATCCCCTTGCACAAAAAGTGCTTACTGATTATCGTTCCATTTACGGGCACTTAATGATTAAGAACCCCGGCTCTAATAGTCAGTATGCGTTGCACCAAGATTGGAGTTTGGTAGATGAAAGCACTCACACCGGAATTACTGTTTGGATACCGTTGGTAGATGTTACCAAAGCAAACGGTTGTCTTGGTATGTTGCGC
This sequence comes from Bacteroidota bacterium, assembly GCA_040387015.1. GTDB lineage: Bacteria > Bacteroidota > Bacteroidia > Chitinophagales > LD1 > Bog-950. The sequence continues at coordinate 13,225 of JAZKEP010000042.1, read as the reverse complement.
GGCTCGCATCGCTTATGTAATAATGTTCGGGGCTCCAATATTGGAACGAACCTGGATATCAACAGTTTTCCGGAAACTGCTTATACATTTTTAGAGATGAAGGCGGGCGATGCAGTCTTCTTTCACCAGCGCATTTTTCATTTATCGCCACCGAATAATTCTAATCAAACGAGAGTGGCTGCCGGTTTAGTGCTTATTCCGAATGAGGCAAAAGTGATTCATTACTACAAAGAACACGATGACAAAACAGTAACCGTGTTTGAAGCCGATGACAATTTTTTATCCGATTTTTATTTGGGTGAAACGGATATCAAGCAATATAAAAAGACAGGCGATGTGCCGCTTTCGGCAACGGTGATAAATAAAGATGAGTTTGTATCGGCAGTAATGAGCTACAAGGATTAAAACTTACCTTTAGAAATGCCAGCCGGCAATGGCAACTACGGCCGTGAGCAGAAGGTTGAACATTGCAATCGGCAATAAATATTTCCACTCTAAATTCAGCAACTGGTCAATGCGGAGGCGCGGGAAGGTCCAGCGAAACCACATGATTAGAAATATCAGCGCAAACACTTTTCCGAAGAACCATATAATGCCGGGAATAAAATCCATTACCTGGTTGAAACCTTGCCAACTGCCGATGTGAAACGGCATCCATCCGCCAAAGAATAAAGTAGCGCCAATGGCGCAAACGATAAAAATGTTTACGTATTCCGCTAAAAAGAACAAAGCGAATTTCATTCCCGAATATTCCGTGTGAAAACCTGCCGTGAGTTCACTTTCTGCTTCTGCCAAATCAAATGGCGCGCGGTTGGTTTCTGCGGTAACGGCAATCACAAAAATGACGAAGGAAATAATGACAGGGATATGTCCTTTAAAAATCCACCAGCCGTTTTGCTGAGACGCAATGATGTCGTTAATGCTTAAACTGCCCACCAGAATTACAATGGTAACTACCGAAAGTCCCGCGCTTAATTCGTAACTCACAATCTGCGCACCGCTACGCATGGCGCCTAGCAACGAATATTTATTGTTGCTGGCCCACCCGGCCATTAAAATGCCGATGACGCTGATACTGCTTACCGCAGTTACATACAACACACCAATGTTGATGTCCCACAACTGAAAACCTTTGGTGAATGCAATAGGTGCCATTATCAGCATGGCAACAACAATAACAAGCAGTGGTGCCATGTTGAACAAAAATTTATCGGCACCATCTGGTGTCAATCCTTCCTTAATCAGCAACTTTAAAGTATCAGCTGCTGTTTGTGCTAATCCTTTATAGCCTACCCTGTTTGGCCCTAAACGAATCTGCATGTAAGCAGAAACTTTTCTTTCCATGAATACAAGAACCAATCCGAGCACTGCGAATAAACTAATGACAAGAACTCCCGCTATTACCATCTCTATCAATAATACCAGAGTGCCATTAAGCGAAGTGCTTAATGTTTCGTGTAATGATTTTGATATGTTTTCTAAGCTTAGCATTTATCTATCTATATCCGGTATTACCAAATCCAGTGTTCCCATAATCGCTACCAGGTCTCCAATTTTTTGTCCTCGCGCCATGTGGTCGAGTGCCGAAAGATTGCAAAAGCCGGGGCTGCGGAAATGTATCCGGTAAGGAGTTAAGCCACCCTCGCTGATGATGTAAACTCCAAACTCACCCCGCGCAGTTTCCACGCGACTGTAAAATTCTCCTTTCGGTAGTTTCAATACTGCTTTTGTTTTTGCCTGAAATTCTCCTTCGGGAATATTATCAATCAACTGGTCGATAATTTTAAGCGATTCGCGCAGCTCGCGCATGCGCACTAAATAGCGCGCGTAACTATCGCCTGCAGTTTCCAGCGGCTCTTCAAAATTCAGCTTATCATAACCATCGTAAGGTGCCAGTTTGCGGATGTCGCACTTGACTCCGCAGGCACGCAACACCGGCCCTGTGCAGCCAAAACTTACTGCATCTTCTGCCGATATAATACCCACGCCTTTCATGCGCTGCTGAAAAATTACATTGTCAGTTACCAACGTATCATACTCACCAATCTTGGTTCTGAAAAACGCCACAAACTCTTTCACCTTGCGCTGAAAATCGGGATGCAGATCAACCATTACACCGCCCGGCACCATGTAGTTCATGGTAAGCCGTGCGCCACAGGTTTCCTCCATAATATCGTTAATCATTTCGCGCTCGCGGAAGGCATGGAAGAACGGGGTGAGCGCCCCCACATCCATACCCAGCGCGCCCCACCACAATACATGGCTGGCCACGCGGGTCAGCTCGTCCATTAAGATGCGAATTACTTTGGCGCGTTCGGGAATTTCTATCTGCAAACCTTTTTCTACACACAGCACACAACCGTGATTGTTGATGTGCGAAGAGAGGTAGTCCATGCGGCTGGTACTGTAAATAAACTGGCGGTAGGAAAGCGACTCGCACATCTTTTCGATGCTGCGGTGAATGTAGCCCAGGTGCGGCTCTACCTTCAAAATAGTTTCTCCGTTCAGGGTAACAATTAAATGTAATACGCCATGCGTACTCGGATGCTGAGGGCCAACGTTAATGACCAGGTTCCCATCGGGAGTTGTTGCTACTTCTTCGTATTGCACAAATCAGTTTATAGCTTTCGTTTGATGTTTCAATCTGCAATTGGCTTGCACCAAATTTTTGCGATACATGAAACAAAACAAAAAAATGAATTTCCAATGCATTCCTTAAAGCAAAAGTAAGTTCGATTGATTTTTGTTACCTTACATATTCAAATTACACGTTATGAAATTCTCCTCGCTGCTGCTCTTGTTATTTATCGTTTCTGCCGCCACGGCCCAAATTAAAATTGACTCGGGCTATACGGTGCTGTCGGCTGGTGTGGAAGATTCAAACATGACAGTTGCTTTTCTGCTTGGCGATTTGAATACATTGATGGTAAAGGAAAACGCCAGCGGAAATACCTGTATCCCGGTTTCCATGCAATGGACTTTTATTATTAGTTCCGAAATTTTTCAAACCACCAACCTGGTGGTAGCTAAAAGCCACTTGCCGCGTTTAAAACCTAAGGACCTTATTTTTATCGAGAAGATGGTATTCAATCCAAACTGCTTTGCTCCGCCTAAGCAAATTGAAATTACAATACAGTAGGTAATACTTCCTTAACTATAAATTAAATAATCACTCCTTTTAACTGCGTTGGTGGAGCGGTAAACATCTTTGCCGGTGTTGCAGATTTTATCTAAGCGGATGTAAAGATTATTAGCTGTTTTTACGCGCAGCACGGTGGCTTTTTTGCGGGCGCCTTCTGCCGTTTTAGCGTTTCCTATTTCCGTATCAAAAGTTTCTATGTCGGTATGCAGTTGCGCAAGAAACGCAACGCTGCAACCCCACACTGCCATAGCAGCCTGGTCTTCAAGACCCTGTTTGCGGGCGGTTTTTGCCAACCGCAATAGCTTATCATCGGTTTCGCCCACCATGCCTTCAAAGCCAAAAACTTCATATTCAATTGTGCTGCTGCCAAAAGTATTTTCGGCCATGGTGCGCAGGTTGCCCAAGTGGTTTTCCAACACGTTGCGGGCGGCATCTTTACGTTCCACTGCTTCCTGTTCTGCCCCGTGCAATTGCCCATCCACATCCATGTTTTTAAAAGCTTCATTATCCAGCTGCAGTTCATCGAGCACCGCCACAGTCACTCCCCGGGCGTTCAAATCTGCAATATCTCTTCTGGCAAGAAGTATCTTTTCGTCTATCAACTGGCAAAGGTCGGCATCGCCCATATTATATAAGCGCACAGGCTCCGAAGCGCGGGAGGTTTTTTTCTTTTTCCTTTTCGGAGTAAAACTGTCGGCTTCTTCAGCCGAGTTTACCCGCACCACTCGCCAGCCACCACCGGAAGTTAATTGCTGCACCACATAAAAAAGCGGGTAGTTGTTCTGTATGCTTGAAACAAGGCGTTTTATCCCTTTGTAAGAAGGAGGTAGGTCTTTGGGTATTACCTCCAGTGTTTCGCCAGGTTGCAGTGCAATTAATTTAAGCCGAATAATACTTGCGTTCCTTATTAAAGGCAATACATCGGGGGTGGTGCTTGTTGTTTCGCTCATAGTTGTTGTTGTTAGGAGTTAAACAGATGATTGAATACCAGTTTATGGAATTATTACAAATTAAATAAGCTCTTATCGATTAAACAAATTTTCAAATGTGTTTTTGTATGTAACGATGCATATTCTAGTAGTTACCATTTAGTATTTAAAAGGGATGATTATGAAGATGGAAGTAATCAGTTACGCAATAAAAATTACTATACAATTTGAAGATGGGATAAATAAAAGCGTATAAGGAATAGTTACCTATCTATATGTAAATAATAGAGTATCAAATGCAACTATTAGGTAATGATATGTAACAAAATGTAATGATTAAGTAATGAATAAAGGCTTTTACCAGTGGATTTCCTTAACGCGGTTGGGGGAAATGAAATGGAAGAAGTTTGGAAGGGGAGAAGGAGGAGATGGGGGTGTTTGGTATTTAATTTTCAAAGACTGTATGCAACTCTTCCTTCGTTGATGTTGTTCGGCTGACCAACAACTATTCGGAAGATGGCACTGTCAATGTGGAAGGCTAAATTTCTAATATGGAGCGTTGCTCTGAAATCAGAACTGGGGGTTCTCCTGTGGAACCTTTTTCGAAAGCTTTTTGGCGTTACCTTTTCCGAACTGAAAACAGATTCCTGCAGTAAAGCCGATATTCGACATGGTTACTGCGTATTTCAAATCAAAGCTGGGCTCTGAGGGATTTTGCGGGGCGGTTAAAACCAATTCTGTAACATATTGGCCTTCGCGCTGAGATCGGCTAAGGGCTGCCAAGCGGTCCGTGCCATCCACAGTGAATGAGGTTCTTTTCCATTTTGAAGGACTGTAGGAAGCAGCCATGCAGTTGAGTGCTACATTAATTTTTACGATCCGGGAAACATTGAACAATAAACCAAGCGAAGAATAAAAGCCAATCATCGCCCCGCCACCTTCGCGCACATTGGTTTCAATAGTTTGAGAATTATAATTGGCCGTAATGATGCTCCTGTGTTTGAGTTGTGTAATTCCCAGAATCAATCCTGCTTCAAGCATAGGGCTTACTACTTTAAAATCGTGCCTGAAAGACAGGTGAGGAATAAACTGAAACGAAAATGATTTAGAAGTATAATCATAAAACTCGTTGTACGTATAAGTTGTGGTGTATACCATGCTGGCATGTTTAAAGGAAGTGCCGAATAGCGTGTTGACTTTAATACCGAGGCCGATGTTTTTTTTAGAAAACCAGTTGAAGTTAAGGCCGATACAGCCTCCCTGGCCGAACGACCTGGGTTTTAGCTTCACTTCGGTGGTGTAGTAAAACGGAAAGATGCTATCCTGGCTTCCATACCTCTCTATTGCCTCATAAGACCGGGCGAGCGGCACGGAATAACCGCCAGATATTTCAAGTGTTACTGTTTGAGAAAAAGCGCTGAAGGAGAAAAAAATTAATGCTGGGATGATGGATGGAAAAAAATTTTTCATGGTTTTTATTTTACAACCCAAATATGAATAAGATTATTTATGCGCTAAGAAATACTTTCTATGCAATTGTTGGTTGCCTGGCATTTGTTGCCTTGGCCGTAAAGGCACTATTGCGGAGTTAGAAGAACTGCTCAAGAAACCTACGGGCAAAAGTAAATCGGCAAAAAAGTTTACAGCTGATTTGAAGGAGCATTTTCGCACCTGACTAACAAAAAAAATTTACATCGAATTACGCCAAGGCTAAACCTTCATCACACAACTCTTCCACTTTCAAACTTGCATTCACACTTCCAATTTTTATCAAGGCCTGCCTGGCATTTTCTAAGCCTTGCAGCCGGATGGTATAATCAGAACTCCAAACAGTGGAGCGCAGCCAGGTGGAAGCATCAGTCTCGCTCAGCTTAAAGCGGTCCTGCAATAACCGAACAGAATGGGGAGAAGAAACAAACTTCGCGCTCTCCTCATTTATAACCGCCAACACTTTTTTAATGGCATCGCGTTTTGTTTGCAGGACGGCATCGCTGGCAATAATTAGCATGCTGCTCCAGGGTGCGCTGAACTCGCCAATCATGCGCACGGTGCCGTTTTCGACAAATGCTTTGGTCATATATTTCTCCCAGTAAAAAATCTGCGTTTCGTTTTTGGTGAGGGAGTTCATGGCCCCGTCAATGCTTTTCACTTCCACTAAGTCTTCGGGCATAATTATATCACCGCGCTGCTCGGCATGTATCATCGCCATCAGGTGCGAGCCCGAGCCCAATTTGCTGATAGCATATTTTTTTAGCAGCCGGTTGTAAACCGAATAAAGCTGCGAGTTGGCGGCTGTAAAAATTCCCCAGCCTAATGGCGAGGTGATATACTCCTTTACAATTTTTGCTGGCAGTCCTTTAGCAGCAGCAGAAATAAAACCTTCGGTAAGCAGAATGGCTAAATCCAGCTCACCGGTTCTTAGCGCTTCGGTCATCACGCCTGTTCCACCGGCAAAAAACTTCCAGTTTAAATCTACTCCCGCTTCCGAAAATTTATTTTCCTCTACGGCCAAATTCCACGGCAGGTTAAAGTGTTCGGTTACTCCGCCAATTTTTATTTCGTTACTCATCAATGTTTACTCATTTAAAATCAGGGGGCTAACATAGAACAGTTTTCTTCTTCAACAGAACGGTTACTTTCGTCCTTCATGTCGCTTAGCTTAGAGGAAATAAAAAAACCTATTGCCAAAGAACTCGATGAGTTTGAAGTGCGCTTCCGCGAAAGCATGAAGAGCAAGGCCCCTCTGCTCGACCGCATCACCCATTACATTGTTACCCGCAAAGGCAAGCAGATGCGACCCATGTTTGTGTTTCTTTCCGCCAGGCTTTGCGGTGAGCTGAACGAGGCAACGTATGTAGCGGCATCGCTGGTAGAAATTCTTCATACCGCCACCATTGTGCATGATGATGTGGTAGATGATTCGTACCAGCGCAGAGGTTTTTTTTCCATCAATGCACTTTGGAAAAATAAAATTGCCGTGCTCGTGGGCGATTACCTGTTGTCGAAAGGTTTGTTGCTCTCCATTGAAAACAACCAGTTTCAGCTGCTGCATATTCTTTCAAATACTATCCGCGAAATGAGTGAGGGCGAATTGCTGCAACTGGAAAAAGCAAGGCGCCTCGACATTAAGGAGGATATTTATTTCGAAATCATTAAAGGGAAAACGGCTTCGCTCATTGCTTCGGCTTGTGCCTGCGGAGCGGTAACTACCACTAAAGATGATGTGGTTATTCAGCGGGTAAAACTGATGGGCGAAAAAATCGGAATTGCTTTTCAGATTAAGGATGATTTGTTCGACTACGAAGAAGCAGAGATAGGTAAGCCGCGCGGCATTGATATTAAGGAACGCAAAATGACGCTGCCGCTTATTTATACTTTAAACAAGGTTTCGGGCAGCGATAAAAG
>JAZKEP010000042.1:0-5739 GCA_040387015.1 Bacteroidota bacterium | reverse complement strand
CATGGAGAAAGTGCGCTGGGTGATTGATATGGTGCGTGCCAACGGAGGTATGGATTATGCTGCGGTTAAGATGAACGAATACCGCACCGAAGCTATTCAGCTGCTTTATCAATTTCCGCCAACCGAATCGAGAAACTCAGTGGAGCAACTGATTGAGTTTACTATTAAGCGGAAGATTTAATACCTAAAATTTCTTCTATCACCTGCCTTCCGTTCACTAAACGCGGAACTTTGTTTTGTCCTCCCAGTTTATTTTTTGAAGAAAGCCATTTGTAGAATGTTCCCTGAGGAAGCGTAATTACCTCAAGCGCAGTCAGCGCCAGATTGTTGTTGCGTTTCTGCTTATAGTTTGAATTTTCTTCCTGCAGTTTTTCATCAAGATATTTTTCGAAAGCAGAAATATCGGGCTGTGATTTTGAAAACTCAATGGCAAATTGAATTCTGCCTTTCTCTTCCATATTGATGTAGAAGGGCGCCACGGTATAATCGCTCACCGCACAATCAAAACTGCGGGTTGTTTTCATTAAAGCATTTTGCACATTCGATAAAAGAAGGTCTTCACCGAAAGCATTGATGTATTCCTGTGTTCGTCCTGTAATTTTAAATGTGAAAGGATCCAGGGATTTGAAAGTGATGACATCGCCAATTAAATAGCGTATCAACCCGTTAGGTGCGGTAATCAGCATCACATAAGGCACTTCAGTTTTTACTTCGCTAAGTTCAAGGGCAGTTTTATCTCCGGCATAAAATTTATCAAGCGGAATAAATTCGTAAAAGATAAAGTTGTCGGTTAGCAACAGCATGTTGCTGCTCTTTAAATTTTCCTGGATACCGAAGAATCCTTCGGTGGCATTATAAACTTCGTAGAAATTGAAATGTTCCCTGCCGACTAATTCTTCAAACTGTTTTCGGTAAGGTTCAAAGCTTACACCGCCATGAAAATAAACCTGCAGGTTTTTCCACACATCTGTCAGCTTTTCAAAGGGGAAATCCCTTTTCATCTTTTGCAGCACCGACAAAATCCAGGTAGGCACACCGCTCATGGTTCCAACATCCTCGTGAACAATCTCATTTACAGCTTTCGAAATTTTCTCATCCCATTTTGAAAACGTTTGCACGTGAATGCCGGGGGTATAATAGCCTCGATAAATGAATGGAATATTGAGTGAGAGGATTCCTGAAATATCACCAATGGTAATTCCCGCATCCAGGGTTTCATAAATGCCTCCGGGTATCAGCAGGTTTTTATGGCTAAGCAACCGAATATTTTTGTCCTGCTCATGAACTTTTGAAAGGGCAAAAAAACTTCCGCGCACATGGCACTGTTTCATTATCTGCGTAGTAACAGGAACCAACTTGCTTTTCCCGCTGGTAGTACCCGCAGTTTTGGCAAACCACTTTACGGGTTTATCGGTCATTACATACTGCTTACCCGATTTTATCTTTTCAATGTAGCGTTCGTAAAAATCATATTGAGTAACCGGAACATTGTTTTTGAAATCCCGGTAGGCTTTTATTTCATCGAAGCAAAGGTCTTTCCCTAACTCGGTAGATGAAAGTTGGCGAAGAATCTTTCCGAAAATTTTTTGCTGGTGGTGAATTGATTTCTCTCGCGTAAAATCAGGCGGAAAAGCTATCTTAAGATAGATGCGGAAAAGAAAATTTTTCCAGTCAAAAGCCATCGAACGAATATGGATTCAATTGGCAAGCCGTTTCTTCAATTCGAAATTCTGGCCCAGGTACACTCTTCGCACCTGTTCATCGTGCGCCAAATCATCTGCACTACCAGCCTTCAGAATTTTGCCCTCGAAAAGCAAATAGGCGCGATCGGTAATAGAAAGAGTTTCGCGAACGTTATGGTCAGTAATCAAAACCCCGATATTCTTTGCTTTCAGTTTTTCTACGATACGTTGAATATCTTCCACCGCAATCGGATCAATACCGGCAAAAGGCTCATCCAGCAAAATGAATTTTGGGTCAGTAGCGAGGGCGCGGGCAATTTCCGTTCTTCTTCTTTCGCCACCGCTTAACACATTGCCCATACTTTTGCGTACGCGATTCAAACCAAATTCACTCAGGAGTAATTCCAATCTTTCTTTTTGATCTTTTCTGGAGAGTTTCGTCATTTCTAAAACCGCTGCAATATTATCTTCCACTGACAGATTCCGGAACACGGAGGCTTCCTGAGGCAGATAGCCGACTCCCAACTGCGAACGCTTATACATCGGCAAATCAGTCAGCTCAGTATCACTCAAAAATATTTTTCCTTTATCAGGCGGAACCAGACCAACAATCATATAGAATGAAGTGGTTTTGCCGGCACCATTGGGCCCAAGTAATCCGACAATTTCACCTTGTTTTACTTCTACCGAAACATCGTTTACAACGGTTCTTCCTTTGTAAACCTTTACTAAATTTTCTGAACGTAGTTTGAGCATAATTAGAAATCTAGACCAAAGGAAAAATAATAGGTGGGTTTCTTTGAAATTTCTCCTGTATCATATCCCCAAGCTGTATCAAATCGTAAGAAGTAACCGAGAATTGAAGTTCGCACACCCGGACCAAAACCCATAATGACCGGTGTTTTGTAACGTTTAACGCGAACAATCACAGACGGATCATCCACAGGATTCGGATACTCTTCGTTGAACAGGGGATTGTTATCAGAGAATGGCGACAAGCCTTCCCATGCTGTGCCTACATCCACAAAAGCTATCAACTGAAAATTGCGGATAAACTCCGAGCGAATAGGCGAATTGATAAGCGCTGCAAAAATTGGAACGCGAAGTTCGGAGTTAAAGACAGCAAACTTATCACCGTTGCGTGCATTCTGTTTGAATCCGCGAAGGGGGGTGGCTAAAGTTTGAAACGCATAATTATTATTGGTGTTAATAGGAGTTGTTCTGTCAAATTTGTCATAACGCGGTCCTGTAATCCAGTTGTCTAATCCACCGAGGTAGTAAATCATTTTCAGGTTACCGAAGGAAGCACCAAATGCCAGGCGGTTAGACCAAATAATTTGCTTGTAAACTTTAAGATAATGCCGCAGATCAAATCCGAACAGACTAAGCACTTTATTGTTGAATTGAACCACCGGCAAATCAAACCTATCGGAGTAATTTTTATTCTTAGTCGGGAACTCTTTTTGCACCTCAGCAAAAACCTTGAAGCGTGTTCCGTAACGAATATTGGTTGCTACTTCTATACAGTTATCGAACACATATTCCGTTCGGAAAATGAGCCAGTTATTGGAAAGGCTGGGAAGCCTCAATGAAAATGTATCCTGCGACTTAAAAGCAAACTTGTCATTTCTGAAAGCAAAAGAAAAACGTAAACCGTTTAGAACATCCAGCGGATAGGATAATTGCACCTCGGCATAATTTGTTTTAATGCTGTAGTCAAGCGTTTGATTTTCCGGTATGCGCTCCCCCGAAATAGGAACTCTATCGGTGGCATTGCCCGCTTGCGACCTGCGGTAGAAAGTAAATTTTGTGTCGAGTCGTTTAGTAAGATTTTCGTAGGTTATAAAATACTCACTGTTACTTCCAATACCTTCAAACGGTAGCCGAATGCCTCCGTAAACTTTATGATTCTCCAGCAGGTCGGTAGCACCGAACTTTATCATAAAGCTGACCGGATTTGAATTGAACTGAGGATTCGATGGATCAAAAGGCTGATAGCGGTTTATGATAATGTTGTTATCAATCTGAGCTATTACCTTATCAACCATAAACCGCACAAAGTAGGGTCGCACTTTTGAGAAGCGAAACACGTAGCCGCTTTCTATTGCACTTAGTTTCGATGCATTGGCAGAATCCCAATCGAATAGCTTGATGCCGTAATCGAATTCGCTTTGGAAATCATAGGGCCTGTTGCCGCGGTTCGCTATTACGGAGTCATAAGTTTGTGTGAAATTATTTATCGGGGCTTCCTGAGCTTCTTTTTCATTGTTTGCTTCAATTGCTTTCCGCTGCGACTGAATCATATAACCCGTTATAGGTGCGTTGCCTTGTGAGGCAGTAGATTCCATCAGGTATTTTCGAAACTGAGGCTTGTTGTTATACTTGATTAGGTCAAGGGCCAGATTTTTTTGCGGCACCAGATTTTGTTCCCGTATGTTGTAGGTATAATTGGTGTAAGAAGTACTTACCCCTCCTGCTTTATATATACTTTCAGTGGAGGAGTCTACCAGTTCAACGACACTTTTGTCAAGCACTATATCGGAGGTGATGCCACCCGCAACCTGTATAGAATCTACCTCTCCGGTTTCCTTCACAGTAAATCGAAAGGTATTTTGATAGTGGTCGAACACACTTTCAAAATGACCGACATGGCGGTTACGGATACCATTCTCTTCACTTAAGAAACAGAATGTGCTGTCGCTGAAATTTTGCGGATAAGATTCGTTGGCGAAAGGAGTTTTGGTGATTCGATACAACACATTAGAGTTGGCATCTAAATCGTAGAAAAACAAATCGAGGTCTTTATTCATCACCTGCGATTCATATCGCTGGGGCACTAGTGTATCGCTCTCGCGGTTACTGGCAAACATAATTCCCTGTATACTATCTGCACGGATATAAGCAGGATACAAATCATCAAAATAATCATCGGTAAGTTTTCGTGTAGTAGTGGATGCAATGGTATAGAGATACACATCTGTTTGCCCGTTCTGTACAGCGCTCATCACCAATTGTTTCGAATCTACATAGTTGAAACTAACGACCTTTTGAAATTTGCGGATGGGATTTTTCTCCATCTTTTTCTTCTCTACATCATAGAAGCGGATGAAAATATTAGAGCGCTTATCATTAATGAAGGCTAGTTTCTTTCCCGAAGGATCCCAGGCGAGTAAAGGAATGGATTGATCGGTGAAAAGGGTGTTGGTTCTCCATCCGGCCCGGAATATCACCTTAGCCTTTTTGCCGCTTTCTGTATTCAGCAAATGAACCTTATATCGCCCCATATCATTGCTGGCATAGGCAATATACTTTCCATCGGAACTTAGCTTTGGCTGATAGTAATCCAGGTTCTTTTTGATTTTGGTTTTCACGATGGTGCTGTCCTCAGGCATAGAAGTAACCTTTACCTCTGCCGAAAAGCGGTTGACATAGAAGGTATACCACGCTTGCAATGTTTCCGAAAGATCCGTGCCCAGCACAAACATAAAGCCGTTGTCAACACTGCGGTTGATACGTGTCAGGTAAACGATATTAGAAAGCGCGCTCTTGCCATGCACTTCTTCAATGTAGTGCCAAATAGAGTGTCCCACAAAGATTGCTTCTTCGGGTTGCAGCTTGCTTAGTTTCTTATAACGACCGTTTAGGATGCCATCGCGCAGACGGTCTTCCATGTCACTATTCCAGTTTTCGCTGATATAATGAACCAGGCCCACCCGGTACCAATCGGGTAGATTCAGCAAAACCGCATTTTGAATTTTCTCTCCGAAACCTGACCCCCGAACCATTTGGTCAATGTAGAGTTTGGCTAAACCTTCGCGTATCTGCTTATCAAGGTTACGATGGTCACCATTAAAATAGATGAACATCTTATTGTCGGGAATATTCACTGTGCCTCCCGGATTCTGGCCCTGGTCGTAGATGCCAATGTTAGTTTGGTTCAGCTCGTTGATGTTGTTGTAAACGATAATATCGATCTTTCTTTTGTAGCGGAAGTCGAGGAGTTTCGAAATTTCATCTGAATTATCCTCCGCAGCTTTGATTACATACTTGGCAATAT
>JAZKEP010000041.1:7213-20335 GCA_040387015.1 Bacteroidota bacterium | reverse complement strand
TAAATGCAAGTATCTGCCAGGGAGAAAGCCTTTTTGTGGGTGGCGCTGTTAGAACAACTCCAGGAACTTATCGCGATACCCTTACCTCGGCCAATGGATGTGATAGTGTAATTACAACCATTCTTACGGTTCGTCCAAACTCCGCTAGTCAGGTAAATGCAAGTATCTGCCAGGGAGAAAGCCTTTTTGTGGGTGGCGCTGTTAGAACGACTCCCGGAACTTATCGCGATACACTTACATCGGCCAATGGCTGTGATAGTGTGATTACAACAGTTCTAACAATTCGACCTCATAGTTTCACTACAATTAACGCGAGCATCTGCGATGGTGAAAATTATTTAGCGGGAGGAGTGCTGCAAACCAGCGCAGGCACTTATCGCGATACACTCCAATCATCAAATGGCTGTGATAGCGTGATTACAACAGTTCTAACAATTCGACCTCATAGTTTCACTACAATTAACGCGAGCATCTGCGATGGTGAAAATTATTTAGCGGGAGGAGTGCTGCAAACCAGCGCAGGCACTTATCGCGATACACTCCAATCATCAAATGGCTGTGATAGCGTGATTACAACAGTTCTAACAATTCGACCTCATAGTTTCACTACAGTTAACGCGAGCATCTGCGATGGTGAAAATTATTTAGCGGGAGGAATGCTGCAAACTACCGCAGGCACTTATCGCGATACACTTCAATCATCCAATGGATGTGATAGCGTAGTAACTACCAATCTGAGTATTTTACAGGTTTATGTAACCACAATTGACACTACCATTTGCAGAGAAGAACTATTTAACGGAGTGTATTACAATAACGATACAACTTTGATTGATAGTTTGTTGTCAGTGTCAGGTTGCGATAGCATTATTTTTACAAATATATTCCCTGTAATATGTTGTCCGCCACCGGTTTTGTCATGCAGTAATACAATAATATCTCAGAATCAGATTTTCTGCGGAACTTTCACGCTGACCCCTCCTGATGTATTTTCATTATGTAATGTGGTGAGTCTTACCAGCGATTATCCGGGCGGGCCTTTCCCAATTGGAACGACCATTGTAACCTGGATCGCGGCAGACCAGTATGGTCAGGCAGATACCTGTCAGCAGTCTGTAATTTACAATCCGGTAAACTTACTCTCTTCCTATACCTTACTTGGATTTGAAGAAGTGGAATTAATGCCCACGAACGATGTGCGCCATGGTGCAGTAGGAGTGATGAATGCCGGTGGTGAAGCTTATCTACAAAACCACACGATGGTTACAGGAGCCGGATCATTTGTAGCAGCTCCTGTTATTACCACTTTCCCAAATACACAGGTTTCTAATCCTATCAATGCCACCGCGAATGTTTCACTTCCGGCCTTTGAAATAAACCCAACCGGAGGCGGTATGGATATTACAGTAACTACCAATAACAGCATAACGCTTACCGACACTGTTTACGGAAGGATAAGTCTTTTCAAAGGTGCCACCGTCATCTTCGATAATCCTTTCGGCATTGTCAATGCAAAGGAAATCAAGGTGAATAATAAGGCTGCCGGAGCCTACACCACTTTGATATTTAAACAGTGCACGAAAGTGCGTGTAAAGGAGCGGGTTGATTTAGGACCACTCTGTACCATTAACCCGGATAGTCTGAATGTGATTTTCTATGTAGAAGGTGCAAATATTTCTGATCAACAAAATCAACCTGCTGCGGATATTGGACCAAATGCAGTGGTGAATGCAGACTTCTATGTTCCTAACGGACGCTTTTATGCTCATCCGGGTAGCAATGTTAACCCGGCACGTTATACGGGAACCTTCATTGCCCGCTGGATTACAGGCGATCCGGATATTGTTTGGACAAAAAGAAATGATTGCGATACTTCCTATTCATGTCATCCGGGCCAGCTTAGAATGGCTTATAGGGGCAGTGAGCAGGGAAATCCTTACAGAATGGATGTAATCCCTAACCCGTTTTCTAATCAGGCTTTAATTCAGTTTGTTTCGAATAAAGAGAATGAAAGAATTACTTTGTCTGTGATGAATACCTCCGGGCAGTTGATTAGTTTGTTGTTTGATGAAACGGTGGCAGCCGACAGAAATGTTCAGGTAAGTTTCGACAGTAGTAAATTGCCTAACGGAATTTACTACGCACTGCTGCGAACTTCCAATGGAGTTTATTCCACTAAATTGGTAGTCACAAGATAGGTCGAAAGACAAATAGTATAGAATAAAGTAATAGCTGATTGAAAAACATTACGTTTTTCAATCAGCTATTTTATTTCAAAGTCAAAAACTTTTTCGTGCTCTAAGAAACCTTCAAGACGGTCACCGGGTTTTACCGGACCCACACCGGCAGGTGTGCCCGTAAAGATTAGATCACCAATCTGCAAAGTGAAAAATTGGGAGGCATAAGCAATTGTTTTTTCAAAGGAAAACATCATGTCGTTCGTGTTTCCTTTTTGAACATCGACACCATTAAGTTTCAAGCTGAATTTTATTCCATCATTCCATCCAACCAATGTTATAAGTTTTCGAAATTCTCCAACCACTGCACTATTATCAAATGCCTTTGCAATTTCCCAGGGCAGTCCTTTTGCTTTTTGTTGGGTTTGTAAATCGCGGGCAGTAAAATCAATTCCCACAGTTACTTCATCAAAATATTTTTTTGCAAATTTTTCCTCAATGTATTTTCCCTGTTTGCAAATCTTTAGAACCAACTCTGTTTCGTAATGAATATCGCTGCTCCAGTCGGGATGATAAAATGGTTTATTATCCTTCAGCAGGGCGGTCTGTGGTTTTAAAAATACCACAGGCTTATCGGGAATTTCATTTTTTAATTCTTTGGCATGCTCAGAATAATTGCGACCGATGCAGATAATTTTCATTACTTATTTATTATATTTCGTCATTGCTCTTTCAATTCCTTCAAACATAAAACTATTCACTCCTTCGCAGGCTACGCTGATTCTTTCATGTAAAATTTTTGTCTCTTCAACGCCCCATTTACCGAGTACGTAATCCACCTGTCGCCCTTTGGTAAACTCATTTCCTACTCCAAAACGAAGACGCGCATAGTTTTGATTTCCAAGCGTTGCGTCAATATCTTTTAACCCATTGTGACCGCCATCGCTCCCTTTTTGCCGGATACGGATAGCACCAAAAGGAAGCGCTAAATCATCCAGCACAACTAATAAATTCTGTTGCGGAATTTTTAACTCCGTCAGCCAATATCTCACGGCCTTGCCGCTAAGGTTCATATACGTAGTGGGCTTAATCAAAAAAACTTTTTTCCCTCTGCTTTTATATTCTGCAAAAAAGGCAAGCCGCTCTAATTGAAACGAAGCCTTGTTCAGGTTCGCCAACGCATCAGCTATTTTAAAGCCTGCATTATGACGGGTATCCTCGTATTCGGCTCCGATATTTCCAAGACCTGCAATTAAAAAATTCATAGTGTAAAAGTGAATAGTAAATAGTGAATGAGCAATAGTAAAACAAAAATGCGTTCCGATAATTATCGGAACGCATTGTATCTGGTTTTCAATTTCTCGCTTTTTCAGCGAAAGATTCAGCAGTGGTTTACTTCTTCTTGTCGTCTTTCTTCTCGTCCGCTTTTGCATCAGGAGCAGCAGGTGTAGCGCCCGCAGCCGGAGCCGCAGCTGCTGCTGTCGGAACTTCTTCCTTGGCCGCGCGAGGAATCATCACTTTCGCGAAAGGGTTCATCGGACTGTGCAGGATGGTTACGCCCGGAATTTCGAGGTCTTTGATTCTTTTGATAGCACCCAAATCCATATCCGTAACATCTACTTCAATCACACTCGGCAAATCTTTAGGTAATGCAAGAACACTCAATCTTTTAAATGCCTGCTCAAGCTTACCTCCAAGAATAATTCCTTTAGGTGTTCCGGTCAGCTTTAACTGAACTGAAACTTTCACCTTTACATCATCTATCAACTCCTGAAAGTCAATATGCAATAATTCATCTTTTACCGATTCAAACTGCAAATCCTTTACAATAGCTTTGCAGGTTTTATCGCCTACGGTGATCTCCGCCAAACGAAAGTCGGGCGTATAAATCAGTTTGCGAAAAGCTGTTACGGGTGCATAGAAGTTTACAGTTTCTTTGCCTCCGTAAAGATTACAGGGAACGTTTCCTGCCCTGCGCAGTGCACGCGTAGCCTTCTTCCCTAATTCGGTTCTTGGCGTGCCGTTGATTGTGATTGTTTCCATTTTTATAATTGTTTAATTGTTTACTTGTTATAAATTTTTTTCCGCCTGCTTATATAGACCCCGTTAAGAATAAAGAATTAATGCTTTTATGCTCGTGTGTATTCCTGATGGCCTGCGCAAATAATTTCGACACGCTCAACACCTTTATTTTTTTTGATTTATGTTTCACAGGTAGTGAATCAGTAACAATCAACTCCCGCAGCTTACTCTTTTCAATATTCTCATACGCTTTTCCCGATAAAACCGGATGCGTACAAATAGCCCTCACGCTTTTAGCGCCTCTATCCATAATCAAACTGGCAGCATTGCAAAGAGTTCCTCCTGTATCTACCATATCATCTACCAATACCACATCTTTACCTTCCACATTTCCTATCAAAGTCATTTCAGCTACTTCATTGGCTTTTTTGCGGTATTTATCGCATATCACCATCTCGGCATTAAAATGCTGCGCATAAATACGGGCACGTTTCACACTACCCACATCAGGCGAAGCAAAACAGAGGTTGTTCCATTTTTGTTTCTGAATATAGGGCAAAAATATAGCTGAGCCGTTCAAATGGTCTAGCGGAATATCAAAAAATCCCTGAATCTGTCCGGCATGTAAATCCAAAGTCATCACTCGGTCAGCTCCGGCAGCTGTCAGGAGGTTGGCAACCAGTTTCGCACCAATACCTACTCGTGGCCTGTCTTTACGATCCTGCCGGGCATAACCAAAATAAGGAATAACAGCTGTAATGTATTCCGCTGATGCACGTTTGGCGGCATCAATCATCATCAGTAATTCAAGCAGGTTATCAGCCGGAGGGTTGGTATTTTGAATAATGAAGATAAAAGAGCCGCGTATAGATTCTTTTATTTCCGGTTGAAATTCACCATCACTAAATCGAAGCACATCCATTTTGCCCAGCGGCTGACCATAGTGATCAGCAATATCTTCTGCCAGGTATTTTGTAGCAGTACCGGTAAAAAGTTTTACGTCCGTGGTCAGTAACATTGTAGTGCCTTTTAAAAAAGGAGTGCAAAGATAATTTTAGTAATGAAAAAGGGAAATCAGGCAATCGCATATTTTGGTAGCGGAGATAACAGGACGTCCCTCAAAGCAAACCTACCTTCTTCTTTTTACATACATATTCACCGTATAAACCTTAGCAGCAGCAATCACCACAGCAAGTTTCAGCTCCAAATCTTTCGTTTGGGTTTTCACTACTTTAAGCTCCTTAAAAAAGAGGGTAGTAGAGTCATCTCCGCTTGCCCCAGCCCACTTGCTCCATTGCACGCTGTCCAGGCAAAAACCAATGATGGGTTTCAGCCTTTCCAGTTCCTGTAAAGCCGAAAGTGAGTCCATGCTCACATTGGTTTTGGCAACAAAACGGTGGTCTTTGTCGGCATAATTCACAGCAAATTCATCCAGTTTAATACTATATCCGGGCACTTGTAAGAAAGGGCTTTGTTTCACCATCGTTCCATCGTACGATTCAAAATTATCCTGTCTGCCAAGCTCAAAAACCTTATGCAGGTTCTTACAAAACTTTTCCTGAATATAGGCGGTGTTCTGCGAAAACAGTAGTTCAGCGAAGCTGATTGAAAACAGGAATAAGAAATATTTTTTATGCATTTGCTTTTGCTAACGCGAAAATATGAATTTGCGCTTTACAAGCTCTGACTGATCCCGCTAGGTTTCACGAAACACCTGTTGTAAAAAAAAGGCAGGCCTGTATAAATAAAGCAACACTAATCCTAAACATTGAACAGGGTAACAAATCTCTGAATTATGAGTAAAACACTATAAAAATCAACAACATTCATCCAAAACCCTGTTATAACGCCAAAAATAAGTCACTTGTCCCTGTTTTGTAAAAAACAAGCTTCCGTAATGTGTTTGCAGGGTTCCTTGGCATTCGCAGTTTTAATAATTTTTACAAATTGGTATTATAATTGACTTTATATAGAAAAAGTATAGATAATACCGCTTGACACGGAGTTGTTTCGCGCCTATCTTTCGTAAGTAAAAAATGCAAATTCAACCAACAGTTCAGTCCGCAAAATATTTAACGTCTATTGTGGCGAATTTTCGGACAACCGTGTTAAGTTTGTAAGTGACGTTCTAACAGAAATTATTTGTTTTTTCAAAAACTGCCTTTACCTGGATTTCAACTATAAATCGTTTGCATCATGAAAAAAATTTACTTGCTTCTTCTGGCCACCACCCTGAGTTTATGGAATCTGAATGCTCAGAATTCCAATCCGGGTCTGCCTTCAATGCAAAGCGCAACCAGTGCATCTTCCGATAGCAAACCCGCTGCCACCGAAAAAACCTCTCCCCTACAGTCCGATGCTGCTGATCCTACTCTCAAAAAACTATATGCACCCGGCAGGCCATATTCCACTTTTAATGCCGACAAAGAAGATTTAGCAAAACGTACCGAAGATGCCAAACACTTTAAAAATGACGATGGCAGTTATAGCGCGGCCTTGTCTTCCGGCCCTTCCCACTATTGGGAAAATGGAGGCTGGAGAACCCTCTCGAATGATATAACCCCTTCTGGTGATGCCCTCTTTCCGTTTGCTGCTCTGCATACTTCCACAAAAACCTGGTTCGGGAATAATCTTTCAAACGGTATCAAAATCGTAAAGCCCGGTAATATCACCTTCAACCGGTTTTCACCTCAGTCTATCATAGCTCTTGATGCAGCCGGTAATCAGATGAGCCTCATTCAAAGTGCAAACGAAGGTGCGCCTTTGGTAACCGATGGCGAAAATCCCGAAAACGTAAAATACACCAACGTCTATCCCAATACTGATTTTACAATTCTGAACCAAAGCGATTTCATCAAAACAGCTTACAAAATCAACCACAATATCTTTACATCGCTTCCTCATGGTACAAAACAGGTAGCTTTCATTGAAAAAATTCGCATTCCCGATGGAGCAACGGTAGAGAGAAAAATCAGCGAGTCAAACGGCCATGCCTTCATTGAAGTTATTCTGAATGGAAAGGCAATTCTCGCTTACAAAAATGCCCTTTACTTTGAAGATACGGTTAACAGGGCTATGAATAAGATTAAAGGAGGCACTGCTAACCTCGATTATACCCTCTCCGGCAATGACCTTGAGTTGCAAATGTCCGTGCCTGCCGAATGGCTTACCGCAGCCGACACAAAATATCCTGTTACTATTGATCCTACCATTAATTATACCGCAAACAATGCTGCCTGGTGGACAGGTACTGCTACCGACTATTGCGAGTGGGACAACAACGTAATTGCTGTGGGTTATATTGATTTTGATGTAGTTGCCTGCGACTCCTGGATTGGCGGTGTATTCGGTCAGGATTTTACCTGCGACAAGCGCTATTTTGAAGGTTTCGCCAAGTTTAACCTTACCAGTTTACCCCCTACCGCATGTTATAACGATGCTGACTTATTCATGCATCAGGATAGTTATCATGATAATGATGACAACAGAAATAAATGGAGCATAGGACAGGCTTTTTTTGAGCCTGTAATCGCAGGCGGTTGCACTGGCCGGGACTATGTTAATGCAATTTCGAATTCCCCTACCGATCCCAATTCATTCGCTCATTGGGACGTTTCCGGTTGGGGTGCCACTTGGTCCATTCAAACTTCCGACTACTGCGAACAATGTCCCGGCTGGCATGGTAACGGGGTCTATCCATCCATGCTTAATGTGGAGCCCGGAGCCGGTAATCTTGGAGGTCACTATGCCTATAACCGCACTAAACTTTACAATAATTTATGGCTCCAGCGCTCCACAGGGGTTGCAGATGCCTGGGGTAATTATTATATGACCATCGGGCTTAATTGCTGGGACCGCGGAGGTGCCAGTACATTTGACGATGCTTTCAGTTATGGTGTATTTGCAGGCTATGCATCCGGTAACCGTCCTATCCTCCAGGTCAACTATAACAGCCCCACCGGCTCTTTGCTCAGCGACCCTATTGTAGGTGTTAATCCTGTTTCCTGCACCCCCTACACCAACACACAGAGTAATGTTGTTGCCAACTGTTTCGGAAATGACGTACCTTCTCCCGTAAGTGGAAACAGCAGTCACGATATCTGGTACTCTTTCTATGTTTCAGGCACCCAGTCGGTAGATATTTCTACCTGTGCTTCAACGCTCGCTGATACTTATGTCAGCCTCTGGAGCGGAACCACCAGTGCCAATCTTGCTTACATCGCCTCTAACGATAACAACGGACCTCTTTGCACCGGTAACCGCGCTTCGTTGCGCCAAACCCTTAATACCGGCTGGCACTTAGTAGCAGTGGAAGGTGCCGGTGCCAACGCTGGCAGTATTAGCCTCTCTATTGCTCTTTCTCCGGCTATTCTCGGAACCGTGAGCAATCTGGGGCCCATTAACTTCTGCGGTGTTACACCTACCGGCTACTGCGACTTTTCTCCGGCTGTTACTGTATCAGGCTATGCAGGAAATCCCGTTTGGGAATTTGCCACTAGTGCAGCTCCTAGCTCCTGGAATACCCCTTGGGTCCCCGGTGCCTCTTCCGGCACCAGTTGTTTCCCGCCTAAAGTCGCGCTCTCCGATGCCAACCCCGATCGTATCAGGGTGGGCGTAACCGCATGCGCAACTACGGTCTATTCGCCAACCATCGAACTTCGAAACCGCTTTAACTCGGCCCCTACAGGTCCTGTCACGGCTATTTCTGGGGCCTGTCTATCAGGTTTTACAATTACCTCTACTTTTGCCGGTCCTATTAACATTCTGGGTACCGTTGATTTTTACCGCAGCCCCTTAAACACCAATTTCGGTAGTAACTGCTCTTCGGGGACCTTAATTGCCTCCGTTCAAGGAAACGGAACTACCTCCGTTTCTACTTTTACCATCCCTCCCGGGGTAGGTACCTATTATTATGGCGCTCGTTACAACCCCGGTATTACTACCGGTGGCTGTTCCCCTTCTTTCTGTACTCCTGCAACCGCGATAACAATCCTTGCTAACCCCGATCCGCCAACCGCGGCCGGTGCTACTAACCCGCTTCCGGGTACCGTGTGTGGTGGTTCTACCGTCACCGTATCGGGTGTGCCCACAGGTGGTGTTAATCCGGGTGCCAGTTGCGGTTACGACTTCCAGTATTCCACTAACACTGGGGCTTCATGGACCGGTCCTTACTCCGGCACCAGCTTCACACAAACCGGTACCGGTAGTTCAGGTGCATCCACTATTACCGTTGCTTCCGGTGCAGGCATCGTTGCCGGCCAATTGGTTACGGGTATTGGTCTGGGTGCCAATGCTATTGTGGCGGGCTCTTATGTCTCCGGTTCCACTAGCGTTCCTTTAACTGCCGCTAACCTTGCCTCAGTTTCAGGAACCTTAACTTTTACTACGTATAACTTACCTATTGTTACCCCTTCGGTAACAGGTACCAATAACGTTATTGTGCAGGCAAGGCGCGCTAACTGCAACGGCCAGTGTCCGGTATCCGCTTGGGGTACCATCGCTACCTGGTCAACGGTGCTGCCTCCTTCTTCGCCTACCACAGCTGTAAAAAATCCGAACGTGGCAGCTATTTGTGCCGGTTCTACCCTTACCCTGGCAGGCCCTGCCACTGGTGGTAGTGCAGGTGTAGGCTGTGTCATCAATTACCAATATAGTAATAACGGGGGCTCCACCTGGACATCTACCGGAACCCTTATCCCAAGCTTTGCCGGTCAATATATTTCCGGTACTTTCACCGTTAACAGTATTCAGGCTTGGCGCGATTGTGCAGGGTCTTGCGGCTATACCACACCTGTAACGATTGCTTCCTGGAACGTTTATCCTATTCCCACTTCCCCTACTGGCGCTACCACTGTTCCAACTTCGGGCTCCACTGTTTGTTCAGGTTCTATTATCAGCGGCTTGCCCACGGGTGGTATAGATGCTGCCTGCTCGTTCGATTATCAATACTCTACTGATGGTGGTGCTAACTATACACTTACCACTACCCCGAGTTTTGTTGCAGCGGTGGGAATCAACAACAATATTCTGCAGGCAAGGCGTATAAATTGCGCCAGCGGTTGCAGTAACACTGCTTTTGTAACTATCGGTACCTGGAGCGCCACTGCTGGTTTCTCCGGTACCATTACAGCTACTCCCAATGTTACTTACGGTTGTGCGGGTACTCTTTTATCCATAACAGCTATTAATGATGGCACAAACCCTTGTACCTGGGATTATCAATATTCTACCGATGGCGGTACTACTTGGACTTATTACTATGATGCCAACCCGGCCATTTTCCCGTCCTTTAATGCTGTAGCAGGTACCAACATTTTGCAGGCGCGCAGAATTAATTGTGTGGGCTGTCCCGGCTATCAAAGTAACTGGCAAACCGTTTACTCTTGGACAGTAACCCCTATTCCGGCAGGTGCTGTCTTCGCAACTCCTATCGACCTCAATGACCTTACCTGCTCCGGCTTTTCGGATGTGCAGAACAACAGCCCGTCTAACTGTTTCGGCAATGATTACGGCTCTGCCTCCGATGATATTTATTATACATTTCATACCACAGCTGCAGGAGCGGTTTCTATCAGCACCTGTGGTTCGGGTGTCGATACCAGAGTATATCTTTTAGATAATACCGGTGCTTTGCTTGAGGGAGATGATAATAACGATGACAACATCACCGGTACTTCCTGTTCCTCAACCGAATCGTATTTCGAATATACAGTGGCCGCAAATACCGACTACTATGTAGTGGTGGAAGGCTTCGGATTGACTGATTATGGCGATATCAATACCCAGATAAACGTATTGGCACCTATTGGTGGTATTACAGGCGACACGGCATTTTGCTATGGCGAAACAAAAACTTATTCTATTACCGGCAGCGCTCCTTATACATGGGCTGTTACTTCGGTACCTTCGGGCACCGCTACGATATCGGCCGGTCAGGGCACTGCTAATATTACTGTAACTTTTGGCGCGGCCACGGCTGCTACTATTACCTGCGAGCAGTCTGTCTATTCTGGTTGCACTATTAACGCTGTCTATCCGGTCAGCATAAAAGCAATACCGCAAACACTAAGCGGAACCGGTTCTTATTGTGCGGCTTCATCTGCTACTATTTCATTATCGTCTACCGAGCCACGGGTACGATATGATTTATACAGAATCGGGTCTGCCTCTATTCTGGCATCTATATTAACAGGTCAATATCCATCTACATCTTTTGGTTATACACCATCCTTTTTCGATACCTATTACGTAATAGCAAGACCAGCAGGAGCTCAATACAGTTGTGAATATCAATTCCTGAGCGAGGCTATCGTGCAAAATGGAAATCCTACCGTCTATACCCTAACTATACCTGTCAACTCGGTTTGCCCCGATCCCGGATTGGTCTTTCATTTGGATGGTTCTCAAGACGATGTCAGTTACCAGTTATTGCAACAAGGTACTGCATATGGCACCCCACTTACTCCGGGGGCAAGTGCAGGCTTCGACTTTAACCCTGTTAATACCCCGCTTAGCACCTCCGATGTCAGCTTATCTTATACCGTAAGGGCTACCAACACTATTTCGGGTTGCCTGTCAACCACTTCTCCGGGTGTTTCCGGTACGTTGAAGGGAGTGCCAAGTACTGCCCTCGGCTTCACTTCCTCCGGCTCACAGGGTCCTTTCTGCGATAATTCTATCAGAAATTTAAGGCTGGCTGCAGCGCCTAATGGCGTGGTGTACGACCTGTATAAGGATGGCTCACCCGCTGCCGGAGCCTGCCAAATGACAGGGCGAAATAACCAAAACCAGAATTTTAAAGCGCAGGTTGCCGTTGCAGTTACAGGTGTCAGCACCGCTGGCGGCAATGTTACCTTAACCTTCATTTATAAACACCTTACCCGCCCTTCGCATCCATTTATTGTGGGTTCAAGTATTACAGTTGCGGGCATCAGCGTTGGTGGTTATAACGGAACCTATACAGTAACCGCTACAACTTATAATACTACTACCGGGGTGGCAAGCATAACTTATGTCAATGCCACTACAGGTGCAGCTACGGGCGGCACTATTACAGGTTGCCCGCTGGGTATAGCTACTACCGCTGCAACCGGTGCTGCAGGTATAGCTACTTTAACTTTTGCAACACAAACCCAAATACCTTTTGCGGTGGGTACTTGGATTTATGTGGTAGGGGTCAACTCAATAGCAGCAGGCTATAATTCTACTATTGGCTCCGGGGTAGTGGTTACCGCAGCTACCACCAGTTCTGTAAGCTATGCAAACGCCACCACGGCAGCACAAACTACCTCCGGTTTAATTTACCCCTATACACCCGATTACAGCACTTCAGTGCCTACGGGTATCACGCCCGGAACTACTTCCAGTACAGCCGTAACCGGTATAACCGCGCCAGGCGTAATAACTGCTGCTCTTGGCACCACAAACAACTGGTACAGGGGTATGCCCGTTGTTTTTGGCGGTACCGTAGGTACTCTCACTCCGGGTAATACGTATTATATCAATACAATCGTATCAGCTACCGGGACTACATTTACTGTCTCCGCTTCTCAATATGGAGCGCAGGCTACAAGTGGAAATACCACTGTCACTTCTGGTACTGTCACTTCTTCTGCCAACAAAAGCCAGTGGGGAACTGGTTCTGCCACTGTAAATTCTACGGTAGCCACCAATCAGCTTATTTTGAGTGCCGGCAGCACCAATGGCTGGGCCAGGGGTATGCCTATTGCTTTTGACAAAGCAATAGCCTCAGGCATTGTAGCCAATACAGTATATTATGTACAAACCATATTAAGCGCAACCAATTTTACGGTTTCCGCAATTGCAAATAATAGTACAGCCGTTGTAGTAACTGGCGGTTTAAGCGCCTTAAATACAGATGCTACTTCTGCTTCGGCAACGTATCCAACTACCACTACTGCTG
>JAZKEP010000041.1:0-7173 GCA_040387015.1 Bacteroidota bacterium | reverse complement strand
TACACCGGGTTCTACTATTTCGGTTACTGGT
Organism: Bacteroidota bacterium; assembly: GCA_040387015.1. GTDB lineage: Bacteria > Bacteroidota > Bacteroidia > Chitinophagales > LD1 > Bog-950. Next base: position 7,142 of record JAZKEP010000041.1, on the reverse strand, counting down.
ATAGGGTACGATGCAGCAAGCTATGCTAACGGATCGGGCACCTTTAACGGCACCTTTACGGTAAAAGGATGTAATGCTACTGCCGTTGTTTGGACTGCCACCCCAACCGGTAGCCATACCGTTTCGGGATGGATTAACCAAGGCCCAACGGGAGCACCTTCACCCTACGCGGTGTATGGCGTTCAGGCAACCAGCACTTCCTCTCCTTTCTGCTCTTCCGACCTGGATGCTACAGTCGTAATCTTAGAATCAGTTTCACCGGTTGATATTAAGCTCGATGGTAATTCATGCGCTTATTTAGACGTATTAACAGCTTCCTCCACTGCAACAGGCGGGGGTAGCGGTACCGCTACTTTAACTTTTGCCACCCAGGGTTCTGCGCCATTCACCCCAGGGCAAACTATTACTGTTTCGGGTATGACACCTGCCGGTTACAACGGTAACTGGGTTGTACTCAGTTGCAATACTACCACCGTTACGTTCACCAGCAATGCAACCGGTGCTGCTACGGTACTGGGTTCTTTGGGCGCGGGTTGTAACTTTAATTACTGCACGGGGGGCTTTGGTCCTACTCCAACTATCGGGGTCAGCGATGCGGAAATAGGTGTTTCGTATGTGTTAACCAAAGACCTGTTGGGTACCACTGGGGCAACCACTACTGCAGGTGTTTCTACCATTACTTTTGCAGCACAGCCACAAGTCCCTTTTGCGGTTGGTTCATCAATTGTAGTTTCGGGAGTTAACTCTGCAGGTTCGGGCTTTAACGGTACAAAAACAGTAACTGCTTCAACCACTACAAGTGTTTCTTATACGGGAATTACGGCTAGTGCGCATACTTTGGCCGGAACGGTCAGCCAATCGGTTGAAACGATCGTACCTTCCGCCACAGGCGCCTTTAGTTTTGCTACAGGTGTTACCACACCCGGTGTTTATACCGTAGTTTCAAATTCATCTTCCACCGGTTGCGGAGCGGTGAAGGGTGCTGTTAAGGTAGTGAATGTAACTCCGCCTACCATATCGGTTACTACGCCAACTATGGCTACTTCGTATTGTCCTTATAATACTATCAGTTTAACCGGCACCCTCAGTATAGCGGGTACCTCACCTTATGATTACGAATGGTCAGGTCCATCTTCTTTTGCCCCTGCTGCTACCACAGGCTCGGTTTCAAATACCAATTCTACCACCAGGGTTCCTGTATTAACAACCGCAATGACCGGTAACTACAATGTAACCGTTACAGATGCCAACAGTTGTTCGGCTACAGCTACTTCACCCGTGCTTACGGTAAATCCATTACCTGTCAGCCAGGCTTTAACTACCTTGCTGGGCCCCGGTCCTTTCTGTGTAGGCCCAACCCGTAATTTCCGTTTAACCGATTCCGAAAGTAATTTCAGATATGGTTTGGCAAGAAATGGCGATACAGCTACTGCCAATCTGGTAGCCTTAAATGCAGCTTCGGCAGGCGGTGCTTTCACTTTTAGTCCGGGTTCGAATCTGGCGGGAACTTATTCAGTAATAGCTACCACCAATTTAAGTTGCACAGCTATGATGAGTAATGATGTAGTGGTAAATGATTTACCTGCTGTGCAAACCATCAGTCCTGCTTCGGGCACCAGTCCTATTTGTGCATTAAGCACTCAAAATATTCAAATAAGCGGCTCGCAGGCAGGTGTTAATTACCAGCTTGTTCTTAATGGAACCACCAATATTGGTGCTCCTGTGGCAGGTACCGGTTCGGCTATTTCTCCGGCTTGGTCCACAGCTTCATTAGCCAGCGGCACTTACACGGTAGTGGCTACCAATGCTACTTCACTCTGTACTTCTTCCATGACGGGCAGTGTACTTATCAATCCGGTTCCGGTGGCTCAAACAATGAATCCTACCGGTATTATCTGTGCAACAGGTGCGGTAGCTATTGGCTTAACTGCAGCCGAAACAGGTGTTGAATATTTGTTAATGCTTGATGCAATATCTACAGGCTCAACACATACCGCTATCAGTACAGCTGCTTTCAGCTTTTCGCCCGACCAATCAGCTTCAGGCGATTACACGGTAATAGGAACTTATCCGGCCACAGGCTGCTCGGTTGATATGGGTAACACCTTAACCATCGCTCCTGCTCCCATTACTCAAACGGTTACTGGTGGGGGGCCTTATTGCTTTGGCCCTACGGCTACTATCGGTCTAGATAATTCTGAAACAGGAGTTAGTTACCAATTGTTTGCAGGTGCTTCGCCAGTGGGACCGTCCGTTCCGGGAACAAATGCAGCCATTAGTTTCGGTAATCATACTGCCGTAGGCACTTATACTGTAAAAGCTACTTTTGGAAGCTGCACCGACCTCTTAATGGCAGGTAGTGTGGTTATCAATCCGGTTCCTGTATCCACCTTTACCGTAACCGGTGGTGGAAATGATTGCTCCGATGCACCTACCGGTTTCACGGTTGGGCTTAACGGCAGCGAGTCGGGCTTCAGCTACCTGCTATACCGCGATGGCGACCCTACGGGCGAAACCCTCAGCGGCACAGGTGCTGCACTCACTTTCAGTAACCAGTTGCTGGTAGGTAATTATACGATAGTGGGCAGTGCTGCAGGTTGTGTGGCCACCATGACGGGCAGCGTAGACATTATAGTGAATCCTTCGCCAACCGTATTTACTGTAACGGGTGCAGGTGCGGTATGTTCAGGAGGCGGTGGCGGTGTCGCTGTTGGCTTAAGCGGTTCCGAAACAGGCTTTAACTATCAGTTATATAACGGGGTTACTCCGGCAGGTTCTCCGGTAGCGGGCACAACAGGCTCTCCTATCAGCTTTGGGCTTCAAACTTCTACAGGTACTTACACCGCTGTGGCTACTCACAGCACCACCGGCTGCTCGGGTAACATGAGCGGTTCGGCCGAAGTAACGGTTACCACCTCGCCCGATGTTCCAACCGTAACTCCGGTTCAAACTCCGGCTTGCGGCAGCACCGTGCTCGATGCGGTACTCACAGGGGTAGGCCGTATTTATTGGCAAAACACCTCTTCAACCGATACTTCCAGCGCTATCGAATCTTCTTCCGAAACGGTAACTTCTTCAGGAACGTATTACTTCCGTGCAGCTAATGACGGATGTTGGGGTACCGAAGGTAGCGCAACCGTAACTATTAATCCGCTGCCTCCTACTCCGGTAGTAACTCCGGTGGGCAGTGTTTGTAGCGATGCTGTTTTGCAGGCTACGGTTAGTGGCGGTTTCCCGGCTTACTGGCAGGGGAATGCTACGGGAGGAACTTCCGCAGCGGTCACTACAGCGTCCACAGGTGCCAATTTAGCCTTTACAATAACTGTAACCAGCGCTGTCGGTATTTATAACGATATGCTCGTTACCGGTACCAACATTGCTGCAGGGGCTACCGTAACCGATGTTACAGGTAATGTGGTTACCCTTTCCGATGCCAACACCGGGGCTGTAAACAGCAATATTACTTTCACTAATCCCGGCAGCCCGCAGACCGTTGATCTTTCGGGTACCTACTATTATCGCTCTTACAATGCCGCTACCGGCTGCTTTAGTAATGACGGTTCTTATACAGTTAATCTTAGTACACTCAATATTTCGGTGGGTATTAATAACTGTATGAATGTAAACAATGCGGTTTACACCGTTACCGGCACCGGTATTACCACTGGTGGCACCACTTTCACCGTATCCAGTGCCATTGGCCTGGCGGCTGGTATGTCGGTTACAGGCACCGGTATTGCTCCAAATGCAATTGTTACCTCTATTGCAGGCACCACCGTTACGGTTGATCAGGCACACACCAGCACCCCGGGAGCGGGCGTGCCTGTCGATTTCACAGCCTTCGATAATAAATATGTATTGCTGGGTGCTTCGGGTGGCGTAGCTCCTTATGTATTCTCCACCGATGGTTTTGGCCAGTCAATATCCAATGCCAATACCTCCACTACTGTTTATGCTACCGGAACAAGCGCCTCCACCACCATTGTTACAACCACAACTGCCGGTATCAGTATTGGTATGACAGTTTCCGGAACCGGTGGTTTGGCAACCAATGCATCAGTGGTGAGCGTGGGTTCTGTTTCCGTAAATCCTACGGTAACCAGCGGCTCCATAGGTTCTGCCACCATCATCGTTGATAATGCTGCAGGTATTGTTCCGGGCCTTGCCATCAGCGGTATCGGAATTCCGGCTAATACCCGCGTAATTGCAGTGGCAGGTTTAACCCTTACCCTCAGCGCCAATGCCACCGTTGACCCTGACGGATATGTCATGCTCGTTTCAGGTGGTAACGTTACCTTAAGCTTAGCAAACACTACCAATGTTGGTGGAATGGCAACCTTTACCCGTAACTCGCCTGTTTTCGAACAGCCCCTGGTAAATGGCATCCTGTCCTCTAAGTACATTGTTACCGATATTAATGGTTGCTCACAGGATAGAACAGTAGATGTAACTCCCGGTCATCCAACCGATATTCCGTATAAGAATACCGCAGGTACCACCACCGTTACCTGCTTCGATTTAGGGTTCAATAAATGGTTAACCTTCCGCGATCCGGCCAATCTGGATCTCGCTATTCTTTCCATTAACGATAATACCCAGAATCTTGGCTTCGTCCGGGTCGATCTCTATCGCGATGCCATCGAAACAATGGCTCCTATTTATGGCGTTTGCACGGGCCATGAAATGGCCGCTATGAGAAGGCACTTTGTAGTTACACCTACCAACCAGCCGCAAACAGGAACCTCCGTGGGCGTTAGGCTTTTCTTCTCACACGATGAGTTGGATAGTCTCAAAGTTAAATCCATGGCCAATAACCTCGGAAACAATCCCGAGTGTGAAGAAACCGATGATGTGGCGGCTATTGGCGACCTTTTTGTTACCAAATATCACGGACCGACCGAAGACGGAAGTTGGGCCAACAATAACCTGGCAGCAGGGTATTACAAAGTGTTCGATAATACACTCGGCACTTCCGATCCGCAATACCTCGCTATCGAGTCCGATGGTTTCAATAACATCTTTAACCCGGGTGCTATCTACCAGCGCCACTATGTCGAAATGAAAGCCACCGAGCTTTCCGAGTTCTGGATTCACGGTAGCTTCTATGGTGCTCCCCTGCCGGTTGAGTTTATTATGCTCGAAGCCTCAGCCATGGAGAATACATACATCCAGGTGCGTTGGGCAACTTCCCTCGAAATTAACAATGCCGGCTTTGATGTGGAAAGAAGTACCGATGCGCAAAACTGGACCCGCATTGGATGGGTAGATGGCCACAATAACTCAACTGTTCGCAACGATTATCACTTAAACGATTACAACGTTACACCGGGCATCCGTTATTACTACCGCCTCAAACAAGTGGATAATGACGCGCAGTTTGAATACACGGGCATCGTATCGGCTATTATTAACGATAAGCTTACGTTCAGTGTTAAAGATTTTAGACCGAATCCTACAATGGACGAAACCGTCTTAATCGTCATTGCTTCAAAAGAGCAGCAGATTAAGGTAGATATGTATGATGTTATAGGAAGAAAAATAATTGCAACCACGCACCAGTTGAACAGAGGATCCAATAAAATTGACTTCTCGCTGGGCAACTTTGCTTCCGGAACTTACACCGCAGTAGTTTCTTCTGCTAACGAGGTTTACACCAAAAAACTAGTGCTTACGCGCTAAAAGATTAGTGGGGTTTTAAGCCAGGGGGCACCATTCGGTGCCCCTATTTTTTGTTAAGTCCCCCTTCAATGGGAGCGATAAAAATTTCAATCAGAAATTTTTATCGGGGGATGATTCTCCCATTCTCTTATTCTATTATTCTCTCATCGTCTCAGCCTCTTCACCCCTCACCACGCGAATTTTGCATTCAATCAACGAAGATACACACCTGTGCATAGCACTTTTACAGCTAAGCATACCACATTTACAGGCCTGCAAACAACATTCACAGCTAATCACGGCACTTTTACAGCTTAACATACAACATTCACATTCAATCATCGAATAGTTACATTCAATCATCAAACATTTACATCAAAACATACAATATTTACAGCTTATCATACAACATTTACAGTCGATCATACAACATTTACATGCGCGCATGGTACATTTACATCAAAGCATACGACATTTTTTGTTGAGCAAGAGCTGATAAACTTCAAAAAACAGGCTTTTTTAGCCTGTTATATGGCTTTAGCAGCCATACTACATGAATTCAACCCTAGGCTGAACAGATTAATGGAAAGGGTAATTAAAAGCGAAGAAGGAACAAGTTCTTTCGCTCCTGTGCATCCAAATTGCGGGACAAGGCTAAAAAAGAGAAAGGTAAATTATAAGGCTACTACGCCTTCGGCACAAACAATTACCTTGTTGTTAAGGCATTCAACAAACCCTCCGGTAATAGTGAAGTTTTTGGTTCCCGAACTGTCTTTCACCTTCACCACCCCTTTGGTCAGGGCCGAAATAATAGGCGCGTGGTTATTCAGTATTTCAAAGGAGCCCTCAACCCCGGGAAGCTGAACCAAAGTTGCTTCACCGCTGTAGAGTTTTTTTTCCGGGGTCAATATATCAAGTGTCATATTTATAGTTGCAGATTACAGGTTACAGGTTACAGGTTCAACTAGCGAACGTGTAACCTGTAACCGGCAACCATTTATTTTCCTGCTTCGGCAATAAGTCTCTCTCCCTTCGCAACAGCTTCCTCAATTGAACCAACTAGGTTGAAAGCTGCCTCCGGGTATTTATCTACTTCTCCGTTCAAAATCATGTTGAAGCCTTTGATAGTTTCTTCAATAGGAACCAACACACCTTTCAAACCGGTAAACTGCTCGGCAACGTGGAACGGCTGCGATAAGAAACGCTGAACACGTCTTGCGCGGTGAACTACCTGACGGTCTTCTTCGCTCAACTCATCCATACCGAGGATGGCGATGATATCCTGTAACTCTTTGTAACGCTGAAGAATTTCTTTTACTCGCATCGCACAACCATAATGCTCAGCACCAAGAACTGCCTCCGAAAGAATCCGTGAAGTAGAATCCAAAGGATCTACCGCAGGGTAAATTCCAAGCTCGGCAATCTTACGGCTCAATACCGTTGTTGCATCCAAGTGGGCGAAGGTTGTAGCCGGAGCCGGGTCA
>JAZKEP010000040.1:0-2886 GCA_040387015.1 Bacteroidota bacterium | reverse complement strand
AGAGCGTAGTAGAAAAAAAAGTAACTGAATACAAAAACGATTAGGAAGAGTATGAGAAAGTGTAAAAGGACGGGATGAAAGATGAGATCAACGAGGCTTACAGCTAAAGCCAATACCAGCGAAACGTAAAGTGCTATTGTTTTCGGCTGAAGATTTTTTATTTGCTGAAGCGCCATCAGATTTTCTCTTTTTCATGCTTCAGCACTTTCGCCTCCACATAGAAAATAATTTCTTCTGCGATATTGGAACTTAAATCACCAACGCGCTCAATTCTTCTTACTACTGTAATTAAATTCAATAAAGGAACCAGGTCTGTTGCGCCTTTTGCAATATGCTCGGCCACAATTTTAGTGGCGTGTCTATTAATAGAATCCAGTTCATCGTCTTTTTTAAAAACCAATCGAGCCTGGCTTGTATCATCACCCCTGAGAGCGTTGATGTTATCGTCAATCATGGAATTGGCTATTTCATACATCTTTTGAAGTTGTATCGCTTCCAATAGTTGAGCATCATATTTCGTTTCTAACTCTAAAACCATTTTGGTAATGCCTTTAGCGCTATCGCCAATACTTTCTAAATGGGAATTGATTTTAAAAGCTGCAAAAATGAATCGAAGGTCAATAGCGACAGGGCTAAACAAAGCAATAAGGTTTTCGCAGTCTTTATCAATCTTCAACTCCTCAGCATTCACCCTTCGCTCGTTGAATAGAACTTCCCGCCCTAAATCTTTATCTAAATCAGTCAGGGCACGCATACTTTTACGCAATTGCTTTTGCACCAGCAAAAACATATCTACCAGGTTACCTTTCAGTTGGGTTAGTTCGTGTTCTAGTAAAGCCATGTTCTGTAATTCAATGATTAAAGTTAAAACCTATCCAAATCTTCCGGTAATATAATTCTGAGTCTTCTCCTGCTTGGGGTTTGTAAAGATGATTTTTGTTTCATCATACTCTACCAGGTCACCTAAATAGAAGAAAGCAGTTTTATCGCTCACCCTGGCCGCTTGTTGCATGTTATGCGTAACGATAATGATGGTGTACTTCTGCTTCAATTCATAAATCAATTCTTCAATTTTGGCATTCGAAATAGGATCGAGTGCAGAGGTGGGTTCATCCATTAAAATTATAGAAGGCTCCACAGCAATAGCCCGAGCAATACATAAACGTTGTTGTTGCCCTCCTGAAAGACCAAGTGCATTCTTTTGCAACTTGTCTTTTACTTCCTCCCACAAGGCAGCTTGCCTGAGTGAGCGCTCAACGGTTTCTTCAATAAATTTTTTGTGAGAAACCCCGTTTACCCTTAAACCATACGCTACGTTTTCAAAAATAGTTTTAGGGAAAGGGTTTGGTTTCTGAAAAACCATTCCAACTTTTTTCCTTAACTCGTTGATGACTATTTCTCTTGAGAAAATATCTTTTGAATCAATCAACACAGTGCCTTCAATTCTGAAACCCTCAATCAAATCGTTCATACGGTTAAACACGCGTAGAAAAGTTGACTTACCACAACCTGATGGGCCAATAAGAGCAGTAACTGTGTTGGGTTTTATTCCCATACTCACGTTGCGCAATACATGAAAATCGCTGTACCAACAGTGAACGTTATTTGTTTCAATCTTGAACTTATCACCGGTGCTTACCGAAGCTGAGATATTTTTAGCTGTTTCTTCTTTCATTTCAATGGCTTCTGCCGAAGGACTTTCTATTTCAACATTACTGCTAAAGGCTTTCATTTCATAATCTTTTACCACTTCACATTCTTTTGCCATCTGTTTCTGAGTAATACAGCCGAGCCATTCATCAAAAGTGTAAGCATAAGCAATACAATAATTGCCGCTGCGGCATTCGTCAGGAATTCAGCCTGCGGCCTTGATGTCCAGTTGAAGATTTGTATGGGCAAAACAGTGAACGAATCTAACACTGACTTAGGCACAAAGGGAACATAGGTGAGCGCCCCTACAACGATTAAGGGTGCCGTTTCACCCATCGCCCGTGAGAGTGCAAGAATAATTCCTGTCATAATTCCACCGAGCGAAGCCGGAAGAACCTGCATCCATACTGTTTGCCATTTACTTGCGCCTAATGCATAGGATGCTTCCCGCAATGTTTTGGGAACCGCTTTTATTGATTCGCGTGTAGATACAATTACGATAGGCAGAATTAAAAGTGCAAGGGTGAAACTACCCGCCATTATACTTGAACCCATGTTTAAAAAGCGAACAAAGAACTCCAAACCAAGCAACCCGTAAATGATAGACGGAACGCCTGCAAGGTTGGAAATATTGATTTCGAGAAAACTCGACCAGGCGCCTTTCTTACTATACTCTTCGAGGTAAATTCCCGCCCCTATACCAATGGGAATAGCGATGAGTGCTGTTGTTGCCATTATCCAAAGCGTTCCTACCCATGCTGTGTAAATACCTGCGTTCTCCGCTCTGCGGGAAGGCAAATCGGTAAAGAAAGCCAGGCTTAAACGATGCATCCCATCCATGCCTATTTTGATAACAAGAATACCAAGCATAATAAGCCCTATAGCTGTGGCGAAGATGGCCCACACTTTAAACAGATTATTCTTCCAGCTTTTAATCTGCTCGTTACTCATACTGCTCGCGATACTTTTTCTTGATAAAGAAGCTGATGTTGTTCAGAATAAATGTGATTACAAAAAGTGATAGACCCGCGGCAAAGATTGTTTTATACTCCAATGAGCCGTGCGGCACATCTCCTAACGATACCTGAACGATATAAGTGGTTACTGTTTCAATAGGAACCGTAGGATCAAGCGTTAAGCGTGGTTGCTGCCCGGCTGCAATAGCTACAATCATCGTTTCGCCAATGGCCCTTGAAATTGCAAGAATGACCGATACAATGATGCCCGATGAAGCAG
>JAZKEP010000039.1:0-2269 GCA_040387015.1 Bacteroidota bacterium | reverse complement strand
TTCGTACCGCTTGTTGGCATCCGCTATCCAATGCTCTATTTCTTTTCTTCCATTGTGCGTTCTACCCTCATCAAAAACTACGGCTGTTCCGGAAAAACATTTGGCATAGGCAACGCTATCAAAGTTGTTTTGTGCTGTTACTAAGTCAGCAATTACTTTTGGTAAATTCATGTTTCTTATTTTTTAAAAGGTATTAAATTGTCGGTACTGTGCCTCCATCGATTACAAACTGGGTTCCTGTTAGGTAACCCGCCCTTGGTGAAACAAGAAAGCCCACCAGTTCGGCTACTTCTTCAGGCTCGGCAGGCCTGCCATAAGGTATTCCGCCAAGCGCATCCATCACACTTTGTTGGGCTTGCTCAATGGTAATATTTGACCCTTGGGCGATTCTTTCCAAAAAACCTTTTACTGCTGTGGTTTTTATCCATCCTGGCGAAACGGTCAGTACGCGAACACCTTTGGGCGTAACTTCATTCGACAAGCTCTTGCTATAGTTGATCAATCCTGCTTTTGCAGCGGCATAAGGCAAAGTGGAATCATACAAAGGCAATTTCCCCTGAATTGAAGCGATGTGGATAATAACACCACTTTTTTGTGCAATCATCTGCGGTAAAAATCCCCTGTCTAATCGAACAGGGGCAAGCAGGTTCGCGTTTAGGGTCGATATCCAATCCTCGTCGGTTAAGGCAGTAAAGCCACCAGCCGGTGTTGCCGAGGAACCAAGGTTGTTCACAAGTATGTCCAGTCTTCCATAAGTCGACAAAACTTCGCTGATTACTTTTTCTGTACCTTCTGCCTTACTCAGGTCCGAAGCAATAAAATAGACATTGCCGATCTCTTTTTCGGGTGCATTCCTTGCGGTGATAATAACCGTTGCACCGGCCTGCAAGAGCCTTTCTGCAATTGCCTTTCCAGCTCCTTTTGTCCCTCCCGTTACCAGGGCAATTTTGCCCGATAACTCATTGTTGAAATTAAATTGTTCCATTTTTAAGAATTGTTTACAGGACAAAATTGGGGAGTAAAAACAGTTTACACAATTACGGAATTACGATTCGGATAGGGATAAATTTTTCCCCTATTGCACAATATGGGACATAGGTGTAACTTTATGAAATGTACGAAAGAAAGATAATGCCGAATTTGAATTGTGGACTTGATCTGATTGGTGAAGTACTTTTCGGAAAGTGGAAAATCCGTTTGCTGTGGTTTATCAACGAGGGTTATAAGCGACCAAGTGAATTGCAACGCAAAATTCCCGATGCGTCACGTAGGGTTTTAAATATTCAATTGAAAGAATTAGAAGAGCATGAACTGGTGACTAGAAAAATTTTTCCTGTTGTGCCGCCAAAGGTAGAATACAGCCTAACCGAATTTGGCAGGACATTAGTCCCCGTCATTGCAGCATTAGGGCAGTGGGGTGATGAAAACGAAGAGCGTTTGCGTGATGTGATTTTAAGACAAGTTTTAAATTCTGATTTTGGAGGTACGGCTAAAAAGGAGAGCAATTCAGACGGCTTGATTTTACCCGTACAAGTAACGTTTCCTTGAAAAATCTGTTTTAAATACTTCACACCATACTTCGCACGGATCTCATCAAGGCTTTCTAACTTTCTTTATCGACTAAATTATTTTCAGTTTTTTATAGAACTTTAACTATTAATTCTCGTCCTCCTCATTGAAAATGAAACTCACTTTTTCTGCATAACCCAGGGTGTGTAGCGTTGATCTTAACATGAGTTTAATGGCTTTTTTTCCTGCTGTGGTCTTAAAATACATTTCACGATTTCTTGCATCTTTTTCGAAAAGATAGAATTCGCAAAATATCAGTTTTAAAGGTCTCCTATAAGAAGTACTTTTAACGCCGCCAGAATTATGTCTTAATATTCTATTTGTAAGATTGGAGGAAAATCCAACATAAAGCATCTGGTCTTTTTCACTGAATAGCACGTATGTGCAAAAAGGGAGAGGTTGTATCATTTTCAAAGGTTTTGCAAGAGTGATGCAAAATTGATGCCTTTGGTTTTGCGGCTGCACCACGTAGCGAAAAAGCCACCCTTTGGTGTCTGTTTTATTAGTCTCCACAGCAGATGTCATGTTTCCATCGCTGTTGGGCGGCTGCACCACGTAGCGAAAAAGCCGCCCTTTGGGGTCTGTTTTATTAGTCTCCACAGCAGATGTTATGCTTCCGTCGCTGTGGGGCGGCTCCACCACGTAGCGAAAAAGCCACCCTTTGGGGTGGCTTTTTCTGCTACTGTGGGTGGAGCCGAAG
>JAZKEP010000038.1:7826-11805 GCA_040387015.1 Bacteroidota bacterium | reverse complement strand
AATAATAACGCGCACCTACCTGAACTCCACCAAAAGCGATAGGAACTACTGTTGAGCCTCCATCAAAAAAGAAAGCCACACCACTACCTATATTCAACCCACCGTACACATCCAGCTTGTCGGAATGAATATCGGCACTTACTTTATCATCTATCAGCTGGTAGAAGTGAAAATTAGCAATTACTCCTATTGGAATATTCATTTCACCACTCCATCCGTAATAACTTCCTGCACCACCAATTCCCGTAGTGAACCCAACACCCACATATTTATGAACCCCAAACTCACCCTGAAAATTCAGTTGCCCTGTAATAGGAGTATAGAAACCTCTGCGGCTAAGTCCCCATCCGGTGCCATAAGGAGCGCCATCGTAAATGTGGAAGAAAGAAGATGCCCCAAGGCCCAATGATAATACCTTCGAACTCTTATCCCACGCCTGGGCTTGTGTAGTGCTGCTATATAATAGCGCTGAAATAGAGATGGCTGTAACAAAAAATATTCTTTTCATGATTTTGCTTTTTAGTTTATTGAATAAAATATCAGGGCAAATATAAAGACCGCGTGAGCCCACCCTGCCTAATATTTAAACATTTGAAGAAATATTCATTTATCTGTTCATTTATATCGCCACCCCATAATTTTTGAATGAAGCTGCCAAACCGACACGAATTACTAATTTCGCACAGCAATATTTAGTATGGGTGATTACTTAATTAAGAACGCACAAATAATAAACGAAGGGAAGATTTCTGCTTCCGATATTTTAATTCGCGACAAAAGAATTGAACGCATTGATCCTTCCATTGATGTAAAATTTAAAGCAGAGGAAATAAATGCCGAGGGCCTTCATCTCATGCCCGGCATTATTGATGACCAGGTACATTTTCGCGAGCCAGGTCTTACTCACAAAGCAACCATTTATTCGGAGGCAAGGGCAGGTATAGCCGGAGGAGTAACTTCCTTTATGGAAATGCCCAATACCAATCCGCCTGCGGTTACTATCAAACTGCTGGAGGAGAAGTATGCCGTTGCCGCTCAAACTTCCCTTGCCAACCATTCATTTTATATGGGCACCAACCTCACTAATTTCAAGGAGTTGATGAAGGTGGATAAAACCAGAATCTGTGGCATTAAAATTTTCATGGGTTCATCAACGGGCGATATGCTTGTAGATGATCCTGAAGTTTTGGAAAGAATTTTTTGTGAGCGGAATGATATCCTCATAGCAGCACATTGCGAAGATGATAAGCTGGTAAAAGAGCGATTAGATTTATACAAAGAAAGGTATGGCGATAATATTCCTTTTGAGTGCCATGCCGAGATAAGAAACGAACAGGTTTGTTTAAACTCATCATCCTATGCGGTAGAGTTGGCCAATAAATTCAATTCGCGTTTGCATGTGTTTCATCTTTCCACCGAGGAAGAACTGAAGCTTTTCAGAAACGATATTCCGCTGAAAGACAAACGCATTACCTCCGAGATATGCGTTCATCATTTATGGTTTGATAAAGGAGACTACGATAAACTTGGAAGTAAAATAAAATGTAACCCTGCCATCAAAGAAGCGCGCCATAAGAAAGCACTGTTTGAAGCATTGCTGGACGACCGCTTAGATGTTATAGCAACCGACCACGCTCCACATACGCTTGAAGAAAAGAGCCATTCTTATCTCAAAGCCCCATCGGGCTTGCCTTTAATTCAGCATTCACTGAATCTAATGCTTGAGTTTTATCACCAGGGCAGAATTTCTTTAGAAAGAATAATTGAGAAAATGTGCCATGCCCCGGCTATTTGCTTCGAGGTAAAGGACCGGGGATATATCCGAGAAGGTTACTATGCCGATTTAGCTTTGTTCGATTTGCACAAGAGGTATACCGTGCGCGATTCGGATAAGCCTGATGGCAATGTTCTTTACAAATGCGAATGGAGCCCGCTTAACGGATATGAGTTTACCGGAAAGGTTTTAAAAACGCTCGTGAATGGAAATATAGTTTACGATAACGGAAACTTTAATGAAAGAATAAAGGGCGAACGACTAGAGTTTAACCGATGAAAATTCTTCTTCTTGAAACATTCTTCACAGGCTCGCACAAAAAATGGGCGGAAGATTTTCAGCGGTTTAGTAAGCACGAGATAAAAATTCTTTCTCTCAGCGGGCATCATTGGAAATGGCGGATGCACGGTGGGGCGGTGTCCCTGGCAGAGCAAATGACTGTGCAGGAAAAGCCCGATCTGATTCTAGCCACCGACATGATCGACCTCAACCTTTTTCTTTCGCTCACGAGAGCCTGGTCACATAATATTCCTACGGCAATTTACTTTCATGAAAACCAGCTCAACTATCCCTGGTCGCCAACCGATGCCGATGTAAAATTGCAGCGCGATAATCACTATGCGTTTATCAACTATGCTTCGGCCCTGGCAGCCGATGCTGTTTTCTTTAACTCTCAATACCATCTAGATGCTTTTAATAACGAGCTGCCGAAGTTCCTTAAAGCTTTTCCCGATGAAAATAATTTAGCAACAGCTGATGCTATTCGAAAAAAATCTTCAGTGCTCTCTCTCGCCCTTGATTTAAAAAAGCTCGATAACCATAAGCCGCAGAAAATTGAAAAGCCTAACCGTGCTGTTATTCTCTGGAACCATCGATGGGAGTACGATAAAAATCCGGAACAGTTTTTTCATACACTCTTTGAATTAGCTGAGCATGGAATTGATTTCCGCTTAATTGTGCTGGGCGAAAGCTATACTAAACGTCCTGCAGTGTTTGATGAGGCAAAGGAAAAGCTCAGCGATAAGATCCTGCACTTTGGCTATGCTGAATCATTTGACGAATACTGTAAATGGTTGTGGATGGCAGATATGCTTCCTGTTACTTCTTGGCAGGATTTTTTTGGAGCGAGTGTAGTGGAAGCCATGTATTGCAATGTGGTGCCTTTCCTTCCCAAACGATTGGCCTACCCCGAACATATTCCTGCTCAGTTTCATTCCACCTTCTTTTATGAAGAGGAGGATTTTGCGGTTAAGATACAGCGAAGAATTATGGATGTAAAGTATTTGCGGGTAATGGATACTAGGCAATATGCTGCCAGGTACGAATGGGCTAATCTGATTCCTGATTATGACAGTAAAATGGAACAGGTTGTATATACCAAGGCCCTGATATAACAGGGTTCTGATTCAGGGCGCATAAATCTTTCCGGCAACCTTCTCTACCTTATATGCGTCATTAATATATATTTGTCAACTTATGAAAAAGGGTTTACTCTTTGCTTTAACACTCCTGCAAACGCTCAGCATTACTGCGCAGCAAATGCAGGTGAAGAAGGCCAACTTCACTTCTTTTCGTACCGATAAAAAGCAGGTAACTGAGGTTCTCACTCAAAACTCTTCCACCGCAGCTAAACAACACCCTGAGTATGGAACCCTGCCTTTTAATTCGCAGTGCAGCGAATGTGTAGAATTGATTGACGGCAGAACCATTGATGAGCGCCAGTATGTTGACCCCCAAAGAGCAGGGCATACGTATTCCCAACGCTCTTATTTTCCTTTACATTATAAAAAGCATGAAAACGATATATGGAGAACCATTGATTTTCGTTTGAGACCCGATGTTACACAGACTGGTGTGTTTTCAGCCACTAACCAACCCGTGCCTACCAAATGCGACTTGAACAGAAAAAGCACCACCTTGAACGAAAGCGGTTTTGAGTTTGAATTCAACAGGAACTTAACGCTTTATTTTTTTGATGATAGTACCGTTTACACCCAAAGCGAAATAGGAAATTATACCGACTATACAATAGGAGAGGAGGGCTTGCGGGTGAAGAATATGTGGAGCGGTATTGACATGGAACAGCAGTTCAGAGCAGGGGAAGTGAAAACCAGTTATGTAATTAATGCTCCACTCCGGTTACCGATGAGCAAAGGATATATGGTTATTGAAGATCATTTTACGCTCCCCGCAGGATTCACCTTT
>JAZKEP010000038.1:5934-7816 GCA_040387015.1 Bacteroidota bacterium | reverse complement strand
CGGCTATTACCGTGGCGATTATGAGCTGAGGAATGCCGAAGGCAAAGTTTTAATTACCTATGAAAAGCCCGTTTACATTGATGCTAAATCTTGGGGAATGCATGGAATGTATAAACTGATGAAAGACGCCCGCCTGAATGACGAAGTCGGGCAGGGAAATGAGTATAGGCTTCAAATGTTTGTTTCTATTGACTGGTTGATTAAAACCGACAACACCTATCCCCTTATTATTGATCCAGTTGTTTCCGGGGTTACCAAGATAGGCGATTTTCGTTTATCGGGTCTTTCTGCAAACATGGGTTTTACTACTAAGCCCCAAAGTTGTAATTATAGTATGGCTGTTAACGTCCCGGGTATGAGCACCTTAACCAACGCGTACGTTGATTTAGAGTACGTACTTACTTTTGATAATATGTGTGGAAATCCACCCCTGCCTTCTCCATTCTGTCAAATTTCGCAGGTAACGCAAACTGTCATCTGTAATCCGTGTAATACTTCTGTAAACCTTCAATGTGTACAAAATCCCCTTGACCCGACTTACTATCAAACTTGTACTACTGATCCGAATTTAATTCCGGGAGCTAGCAGGATTCAAATCAATAGCTTTGCTCCCAATTATATGACTTGCATTGCCCCACAATGTCCAGATTATAGCATCGGCTTCACTTTGCAGAACCGCGACTCCATTTGCGGTGACGTGTGCGGCTATTTATGCGCAAGAGGAAATATGTGGCAAATGACCATTGAAGCATGTCGCGTAGAAGGAAACATTACCCAGGATAGAACACAGGTATGTGCCGGTCAACCCGTTGTTTTCACCGCCCATCCTAATTGTGGGGTTCCACCATACCATTATGTATGGACAACGGATGGCGGTAATACTTTTGATACTATATATGGCACCCCCAACTTAACTGTATATCCCCAACAGGATATTTTTGTAAGTTGTATAATTTACGATACCTGCGGGGAATACTGGCAAGCCAATGACTTATCGGCTACTGTACTTCAAACACCGCCTGCCGATGCCGGTGCCGATATACATTTGTGTGCAGGAGGTACGGCTACTATTGGTGGCAGTCCTACTACTTCTCCCGGCACAGTTATTCTTTGGTCTGGGGAAAATAGCACTGTTCAGAATTATCTGAACGCGAATATCCCCAATCCATCGATAAGCGTCCCTAATGGCACACTTGACACTTTCTTTTACGTAATAAGAGCTTCTAACTCTGCCTGTGCAAGAACCGATACTGTTTATGTGTTCTCAAGCCCTGCACCTGCGGCCGATGCCGGTGCCGATGTAACCATTTGCTCAGGTGGAACAGTCTCCTTAGGTGGAAGCCCCACAAGCAATGCCGCAAGCATTCAATGGACCGGAGAAAATACACAAATGCAAAGCTGGCTTAGTAACTCAACTGCTTCCAACCCGCAGGCGCTTGTTCCATTAGGTACGGTAGATACTTTTAATTATGTGGTAACGGCCACTACGGCTACTTGTTTTAAGACAGATACGGTAACCATTTTTTCAAGATCATCTCCGTTGGCCGATGCAGGTAGTAACCATGATTTGTGTGAAGGTGGTACGGTAACACTGGGAGGTAATCCTACTTCAACGGGTGGAACATCTGTTTTGTGGACCGGTTCGGATGCCATGGTTGAAAGTTGGCTGAGCAGCACTGCTGCCGCAAATCCACAGGTGATTGTGCCCCAGGGTGTAACCGGAAGTTTCTTTTATGTAGTTGAAGTGAGCGATCCGCTTTGTCCGCGTTCAGACACTATAAATGTTGTTTCACATGTTAACCCTGTGGCAGTCATTGACACAAATGGTTCCACAAGGATATGTGCTAATCAAAGCGTGCTCATTTCTATAGTGGGTAATTAT
>JAZKEP010000038.1:0-5916 GCA_040387015.1 Bacteroidota bacterium | reverse complement strand
ACGGCTTCAGCTATCAACGCAAGTCAAGCCGGTGCTTATTGGGTAACGGTGACAGATGCATTTGGTTGTACCGCGATAAGCAACATTATTAATGTCAGTACTATTCCCGTTCCAACATTGCAAGTGTTTCCAGATACGCTAATTACTTTTGGACAAAGCGTAGTTTTATATACCGATATCAATCTAAGTTCGGCATCTATTGATTCTTTTGTTTGGTATCCGGCAGTAAATATTACCTGCACCGATTGTGCTAATCCAATTGTAACTCCTGAGCAGGCTATGCAATACTATGGGGTAAATGTTTATTCTAACGGCTGTACCGCTACCGACTCTACTTTAATTCGCGTTATTTTTCCGAATAATTTCTTTATACCAAATGCATTTACACCTAATGGTGATGGAAACAACGATGGATTTTATATTCAGGCTCAGGGCGGAGTTAAGGTATTGTTGTTTCAGGTCTTCAATCGCCAAGGGGAGAAAGTTCACGAAGGAAGTTATCCTTGGGATGGAAACTATAAAGGTAAGCCATCAGCTGCCGGAGTGTATGTTTATATTTTCAAGCTCGGTTTGTTTGGCGATGAACAAAGCGTGTTTCGTAAAGGTAGTGTAACGCTTATCAGATAAAACTTCCTGAATTTAGGGAAATAAAAAAGCCTTTCCCTAAACGGAAAGGCTTTTTTATTTGAATGGTTACTTTACTTTATTTCAAAGCAACTTGTCCTTGGCCAACAAGCACTCCGCTTTGGTAAATTTCCGCTTTATAAGTTCCTGCCTCTTTGATGTTATTGCTCCAGTAAACAACCACTTTCTTGTTTGTCTGGTTCCAGTCAATATCAGCTTTCTTGGTGTATTGAACATTTTCTCCTCCTGCAAGATTCATACTACCTGAACCCTGATCAGCCACCGAAATGGTTTCTCCTTTGGGATTTATGATTCTTACATATAAGCTAACATTACCCGCGTCAAGAACTTTATTGTCGCCTGTTTCAAACGAAATACGTAGACTTTCTAATTGTTTTACCCTTGAAACGGTTGTTTCCTTACCGCTGCTTTTCTTTTTAATGGCAGCTATTTCAATGTTTCTTAATTGAAGCAACGATGCCAATTCAACCTTTCTGCTCAGGCCTTTGTTCTGTTCCGATAATTGAGATGAAGTTTGTTTCTCAGTGCTCAGGTCGGTAGATAGTTGTTGGTTCTGGGCCGTCAATTGCGCCTTCTCAGCGGTAAGTTGCTCAATTTGGGTTTTCATTTGGGCAATTGATACTTCAAAATCAGCAATCATGGATTTTGCTTTTGCCAACTCATTAGCATTCATCTTTCCTTTAGAAAAGAGCCCCGAAATAGTTTTCTTTTGATTATCAATTTCGGCTTGTTGAGCTACTATTAAACTGTCCAGGTCTGCATTTTTTCCTTTAAACTGTTCAAGCTCTGCTTTTTTTGAATCCAAAGTATCGGTAAGATTTTTGAAATCATTCTCCAGGGTAACTTTTTGAGTGGTTAGATCTTTTTTTGCCTTGTTTTCGGAGTATAGTAAAAAAAGAGCTACTCCGTTTATGAGTAGCAGTAATGCAATAATGGCTATATAAACTTTCTTATTTCCTTCGTTTTGGTTGTTTTCCATCGTTTTTAGGGTTTGGTTGAATAAATGTAAAAAGAAAGTGTAATCCTCAAAATTTATTTGAACAACACTTGTTTACATGATTCTGTTGGCTTGGGGGCAATTTTATTTTATGATGAATAAAAAATCAAAGACCTTTCCGACAATGAGTTGGAAAGGTCTTTGAAATATGCTTGATTAATTTATTTTAATTCTAACTGCCCTAAACCTACTACGTATCCGCTTTGGTAAACTTCAACTTTATAAGTGCCGGGAGTATTGATGTTTTGACTCCAGTAGATAACTACTTTCTTATTAGTTTGAGAGTAATCGAAATCGGCCTGCTTGGTAAATTGAACTTCCTGATCAGACCCCGCCATTTTGAAAGAGCCTGAACCCTGGTCAGTAACCGAAATGGTTTCCCCTTTAGGGTTAATGATTCTTACATATAAGCTCAAATTTCCGGGGTCAAGGACTTTGTTCTCACCTGTTTCGAATGAAACCCTAAGGCTTTCCACCACTTTAGCTCTTCTTACATCTACTTCTTTTCCATTTGCTTTTTTCTTAATACCCATTACTTCAACATTTTTCAATTGAAGCAATGAACCTAGTTCCACTTTCTTACTCAATCCCACATTCTGTTCAGTTAATTGAGTAGTCGTTTGCTTTTCAGTTGTCAGGTCAGTTGTCAACTGCTGATTTTGAGTGTTCAACTGCTGGTTCTGAGCGGCTAGTTCTTCTATTTGCTTTTTCAGGTCAGAGATAGAAGTTTCGTATTGGGCTATCATCTCTTTTGCCTTTTTTAATTCACCGGCAGACATTTTACCTTTAGAAAACAAACCTGCAATTTTTTTCTTCTGGTCATCAATTTCTTCCTGTTTCGCGGTAATAATGCTGTCCAGTTCATCATTATCTCCTCTTAACTCCTCCAACTCCATTTTCTTGGCATCGAGGGTATCATTCAAACTTTTGAAATCGTTTTCGAGTGCAACTTTCTGGGTTGTTACGTCAGTTTTTTCTTTGTTAGTTGTAAAAAATAAGTAAAGTGTAATACTGTTAGTTATTAACAGCAACGCTATAATGGCTAAGAAAATTTTCTTGTTGCCATCTCCTTGATTGTTTTCCATGATAATTTGGTATTTAGATTAGTAATATCAGCGAATTTAGTAGCAAAAAATTTATGAACGATTTTTTTTATTAACCATTTATTGCGGATAGTTTTAAACTGTCTGTTTTAGTTAAAAGCTATCTATTCAACGGGGTATCCGGAAAATTTGTTGCTTTTGCAAAGTTGTTATTTAAAGATATTTTTAGCCCGCTTGTAAAACACAACTTGTAAATAGCAGGGAACAAATGAGTAACGGAAAAATTTTGCTGGAAGTAAAGAACTTAGTCACCGAGTTTAAGACCGATGATGGAATTGTGAAGGCAGTAAATAATATCAGTTTTGCATTAAACCGGGGAGAGACTATAGGTATAGTGGGTGAGTCCGGCTCGGGAAAATCAGTGACGTCTCTGTCAATTATGAGGTTGATACCTAACCCACCCGGTAAGATTACAGGAGGTGAGATAAATTTTCATTTGAATGATGGGCGGATAATAGATCTCACTAAGATTACGGAAGAGGAGATGCGAAAATACCGCGGCAATGAAATTGCAATGATATTTCAGGAGCCCATGACCTCCCTCAATCCCGTGTTTACCTGCGGTGAACAAGTGATGGAAGCTATTATCCTTCATCAAAAAGTATCAAAGCAAAAGGCGAAGGAGATTACACTTAGGATGTTTGAGAAAGTAAAGCTGCCGAACCCACAGAGGATTTTAGATGCTTATCCGCATCAGCTTTCAGGTGGACAGAAACAGCGTGTTATGATTGCTATGGCAATGAGTTGTAATCCGAGTATTCTGATTGCCGATGAGCCCACTACTGCATTAGATGTAACGGTGCAGGCAACCATCCTTGATTTAATGGCTGATCTGAAAGGTGAGATTGACAGCTCTATCATTTTTATTACTCATGATTTAGGAGTGATTGCGGAAATTGCTGATCGTGTGTTGGTAATGTATAAGGGGAAGATTGTAGAGCAGGGAAAGGTGCTGGATATATTCGGAAATCCGCAACATCCTTACACCAAGAGTTTGCTTGCCTGTCGTCCACCATTGGGTAAACGATTAAGTAAGCTACCTACTATCATAGATTTTATGGAAGAGAAGGCCGATGGTACCATAATTGAAAAACATACTTCTGTAGCCGATGCCATCAATGCAGTTGTCATTTCCGAAGAGGTTACCAATGCTCGCAGGGCCAAAGTATTGCAAGGGAAGCCTATCCTGCAATTGAAAAACCTGCAAACATGGTTTAGTACTTCAAAGAATTTTATGGGAAAAACTATCGATTATGTAAAGGCGGTAGATGATGTGACATTTGATGTGTACGAAGGGGAAACACTCGGCTTGGTGGGCGAATCAGGTTGTGGTAAAACAACTTTGGGAAGAACCATTCTTCGCTTAATTCCGGCACATGGGGGACAAGTTGTTTTTGAAGGGCGAAACCTTCTAGACCTGAATAATCAGGATATGAAGCTGATGCGCGAACACATGCAAATCATTTTTCAGGACCCGTACTCATCGCTTAACCCGCGTATTACAGTGGGTAATGCTATCATGGAACCGATGACGGTTCATGGTATTTATTCAAACCAGAAGGAGCGTAAAGAAAAAGTATTGGATCTTTTGAATAAGGTGAATATGAAGCCCGAACATTTCAATCGTTACCCGCATGAATTTTCGGGGGGGCAGCGCCAACGGATTTGTATTGCCAGAGCGCTTTCTTTAAACCCGAAATTTATTATTTGCGATGAGTCGGTTTCCGCGCTCGATGTTTCTGTTCAGGCGCAGGTACTCAACCTGCTTATTCAGCTTCGCGAAGAATTTAAGTTCACATATATTTTTATATCACACGACCTTTCAGTGGTTAAATTTATGAGCGACCGCATGGTAGTTATGAATAAAGGAAAGATTGAAGAGATGGGAATAAGCGATGATATTTACAACAATCCTCAAAGAGAATATACGCAGAAGCTTATTGCAGCCATCCCTAAGGGTGAGTTAAGCGATATTCAGAGACGAGTGGCCGCACAGAAAGCGACCTTGAATTGATGCAAAAAAAATCCCTCTGCTTTCGCGGGAGGGATCTTACCTAAATCACCATGAAACTTTTATTAGACTTTGGAACTTATCCTGCTCCATCGTTCTTCTATTTCTTTTAAGTTAGTAATCATTATTTCAGCTTTGTCCAGCAGGCAGATTAATCCCGCGCGCAAATCTTCAAGCTGGGGAATCAGTTGTATATACTCGTTGGCACCCTCTGCTTCCTCTTTGCCTTCAAATTTTTTCTGCAGATCAGACACTTTTACTACATAGATGGTGCATTTATCAATGTGCACGCGGTGCTCGAAGAATAACTCCATAGTTTGAAGCTTAAAATCTTCGACTATAAAGAGGAAATCACGAATGCTGTTATAAGATAACTCAGCGTGGTGAGGTGTGCCATCATTCTTTTTTCCGGACAAGCAGGATTGAATGGCCTTTTCATTTTCCTCCATGAACTTTTTAGGTGCCTGGTAAAGATCAGTAATTTGCTTACTTATAATCCGATGTTCCTGGTTAAAGTCCTGGTGAAGAGTGAGGTAGTTTTGGTATGTCTGTTTATGTTGTTGCATAGTCCGTGTTTGTGCAAGTAATATAAACACCGGACTATGGGAGCGCAAGTACTATTTGAAAGAAAGAAACAAAGCAAACTTTGTTTTGATATTTTAATTCGAAAGAAGAGGGATAAAGCAACCTGCATCTTTCTTACTGGTTAGTGTTAGGCCACTTTTACTTTTATAGTTTGCCAGCGAAGGTCCAACTTATCTAAGCGGGCAATCATATTATCGGCACTTTCCTTAATTAACTTCAATCCGTTGAGTAAGTTATCTAATTCAGGCATTAGCTTGTTGTAGTCTTCCAATTCCTTTACGCTGTTAGAGCCTTTGTGTTTTGTTTTGAGGGCCGATACTCTTCTTATATAGACTCTGGTAGCTTCCACATGTTTTTTGTGCTGGCCAAACAGTTTTATAGTATGAACGGTGAAATCATCCAATTGATCCATAAAGTCTATCACCACCTGGCAGGAACGGTGCATCTTTAAATCTGAAAGCGGTTTCGATTTTTCACAGCACATACTCTCCAGTGTCTGTCCGGCATCTTCCACCAGTTTTTCAGGAAGGTGGTAAAGCTCTGCCACATACTCATTAATCATTTGGTATGCCTCT
>JAZKEP010000037.1:0-11147 GCA_040387015.1 Bacteroidota bacterium | reverse complement strand
ATAAATAGAAACATCGGCAGGGGCCAGAGTAAGGCAGTTACCGGGCTCGCCTACCAAAGGTGGAACCGGTACGCAAGTGTACAGATTTGTATATTGAGCCCCGTTTTCTACCAAAAATTTATTTTGCGGATCGGCATAACCAATTCCAACATTACCATCGCGGTCAATGCGTCCACGGTAAGTATTGTTGGTATGCCATAAAACATCATAATTATCAAGGCTTCCCAAAATACCATCGGCACCAAGCGTGTTTCCTGCGGTATTCCAATCAGGAGCTTGTGCATTTAACATACCCGTCATTAAAAACACTAT
Source organism: Bacteroidota bacterium (assembly GCA_040387015.1). Taxonomy (GTDB): domain Bacteria; phylum Bacteroidota; class Bacteroidia; order Chitinophagales; family LD1; genus Bog-950. The sequence continues at coordinate 10,835 of JAZKEP010000037.1, read as the reverse complement.
GCAGCTTAGGATAACTGCTACCATTTTCATCTTTTTCATAATTAAATTGATTTACATAATGAATTGAAAAGGTAATCTCCTTGCTAACTAAGCCCGAAGGCAGGGCTTGGGGATTACAACTACCTGGCAGCTATAACTCCATGTGTGGTTTGGTTTTTCAAATGCGCACTTAATATCGTTTTGGTGAAAAGAGTTACTATTCCTTCTCCCGATGCAGAGCCTGTAAACAGGCCCTGCATCTTCAGGAATGAAGGAAGTTTATTAGTTGCGGGTAATTACAATGGACTTAGTATCGTAAACTTTACCATCAACTATCAAGGAGTATTTGAAAGCATTATCCGAGCGGTCGTTCTTTTCAAATACTATAGAGCCTGCACCCTGATGCGTAATAGGGTATTCTCTTACCATCTTTCCATCAATAGTGCTGATGGTAATAAGTGCGCTGTTGAAAGAGGTAGTAATGTTATAGTTGATAGTAGCTGAGCCCGAAGTAGGGTTAGGAATGCTTTGATACAGAATACCACCGCTGTTTGGTTTAGCTGGCAAGCTGCCCTGCAAGCCTTCGCAGCCGTTGTTGCAGATCTCAATCAAAAGCTCCTTCATTTCAGCAACCTGTTTTTTAAGATCATCCAAGTCATTGCTTTTTTGTTTCAGCTCTGCTTTCAGTTCATTGTGCGCACCTATCAGCAGCGGTATAAACTCATTGTAGTTAATAGCCTTAATGTCGTAAGTGGGATTAGTAACTCCTTTGCGGGTAGGCGATACAGTGCGGGTGTTAAGTACTAAAGTGGGCAGCACTTTTTCTACATCCTGAGCCATAATGCCATAGTGCAGGCCTTTGGCAAACTGAACCGAAGGAAATTTTTCGCGGTTGAAAGTGTAAGTCTTAACAGGCAAATTAGATAGGAGGGCAGAGGCATTTTTTACGTCTTTAACGTTTTGTTTCAGCCTTTCGTCAGAAGGCATCCAGGCACTGCCGGTAGTAAAAGTGTTTCCGCCAAAATAAGCAGCTAATACAGCAGGCTGGTTTCCTCCGCTGGTGGCTACCTCTTCGGTAATTTCACAATCATCATCGTTGTAAGCATCGGCATAAATACCTATAATATATTTCGAGCCTCCGCTGGCACCGGTTACTATACCGGCAGAAGAACCCGTGCAGTCATGATTCTCAACCCAAAAATTTCCTCCCACTCGCATGGTGTTGGAACCGCTTGCTTCGCCATGTATCCCCGCACAAAGCGCCCAGTCTGCTTCGGCAGAGCTGAGTCCATCGCCTGTTGCAAAGCCATAGGCACCCATGGCTCCCTGGCATTTTTGGTTATCAACCCAGTTGCTGTTGCCATGAAAATAGCCACCTATATTCGAGCCGTCATCATCGGAGGCTATCCCTGCTATACCTATGTTGCCGTTGTCATCGGTGGAAGATACCGATAGCGTACCGATGGATGAAGCGGGAAGGGTATTAGAACCTCCATTGCAGGTACCCCAGCCTTCGTTGCCATCGTAGGAACCATTTTGAACATGCAGAAGAAAAGTGGGTGTACTAGTGCCAATTCCTACTTTACCGGATGTGATATACTCATCGGGAGCAGAAAACGTCCATTGTGCATTCACCATACCTGTCATTAAAAACATTATGCAGCTTAGGATAACTGCTACCATGTTCATCTTTTTCATAATTAAAATTGATTTAAGAAAAAAAATAGATCATGTGTTATTCCTGCTTACTAAGCCACAGGAAGGGCTTAAAAGATAGAGTTGCCTGGCAGCCTTACCTTTCGGTGTGTGTCATTTTTCAAATGCGGAGTTAAATAGTGGTTTAGGCGATTAATAAAATGTCATCAGATTATCCTACTGTAATCATGTAAGTGCCCGGTGTCATACCAATATTCAGCACACACAGATAAACATTCCCTCCACCGTAGCCTAGCTGCAGCGCTGTTACAGTAGCGCTTTGACCGTTTTCTACATCTACAAAAACGGTAGCGGGGCCGGGTATGCCGTTGGGTATATTCGTAAAATAGAACCTGAGGCCTGTATTGAAGGCTTTAAGCAGCAGAATAGTAGCCCCTGTGATAGTTATGTCGGTGGTATCGGCAGTTACAATACCGGGCGATGGCACGTCATCTTCCAGCACCTCCCCATCGTTTGAGTTCACAGGCGGATCATACTGATACTGCGCGCTTGGCCGGATTGGTGCGGTAAACATTCTGGGCCGCATCTATTACCAGCCGGGTAATGGTGTATAAAGCATTATAAACAATAACGCGTCCCTGGCTTATTACCGGACGTGCTTTTATAGATAAATTCTGGCTGCGGTTAGTGGTGTTCAGCGCATCGCGCACGGTGGCAATACCGGTAATAAAAGCCGGAGGGCAGCCTTTAGCGGTAAGCTCAGCAGTATATTTAATAGCAGTTTTGCTAAACTCGTCCATAAAGCCAAACATACGTTCCTGCGATTTAACCGCCTTTCGGTAAGCAGTCCCCTGGCCAAACTCTCTCAGCACGGTGCTTCTTTTGCCAAATGCCTTAGCGGCAAAGTACATAATATCGTGATACTTATTCATGCAGTTCTGCATTTCGATATTTACGCTTACGCCTTCAGTAACTATTTGAGCACTTACTATATTATCATCGGTGTAATTAACCGCATCATCAATAGCAGTTTGCCAGGCGATAAGGAAAGCAGCAACAAATTCCAGGTCAAATGCGGTAAAGTCGGCTAAGTCGTCTGTCAGCAAATCTTTCAGCAATTGGCTTTGTTCCATCAGGTAATAATCGGCCCCGGGATAATCTCTTTGAATTTCATCTTCCATAATTTTTGTTTTTATAGGTGTATTAAAGAATTAGAATTATATTTATAATTAACTGATAATTAGATTTTTATGAATTATTGAGATACTTGCACGGAGGGGCGTGAATTTGTTGGGTAAGCGCAGCAGGCCTCAACCAAGCGGCAGCATCCTTTAAGGTAGGGGCGCTCTTCTTTAATGGTAGCGCATCCATCTTTAACCTCAGGGCACTGTTCTTTGATGTCGGGGCAGCCTTCTTTAGCCCAGGGGCGCCTCTCTTTGATGTCGGGGCGGCTCTCTTTGGTCTAGGGGCGCCTCTCTTTGGTGTTGGGGCATCCTTCTTTAACCTCGGGGCACGCGCCCCTTGATTAAAGAGAGGCGCCCCTACCTTAAAGAATGATGCCCGTTCATTAAAGAATGATGCCCCTGGGCTAAAGAGAGGTGCCCGGTACTTAAAGAGCAGCGCCCTTTTGTTAAAGAGTAGGGGCCTTGGGTTAAATAGGAAGGAGCGACCCCTGGAGAGCGATGCCCAAAGGTTAAAAATTGATGCCGCATCCTCAGCAAGTAATGCCCGAAGGTGGAAGTTGGATGTAAGGGCACTATAGAATGAAGCAGGGTAGGTGGCGGGCATGTCCATGGGATTATTGCAACAGCAAAACTGCAGAGAGGGGAGAAGATACCTTCTCACCGTTTCGGTGATTTATTGTTAAAAGATTAGGAGGGCTGCCTGGTAAACACCGAGCCCCTCTGCCTTAAGGCCGGAAGCTGATTGCAGTCTGTGTCGGTAAGGTGATATAGCATAGCAAACTTGGTTAGCTCTATATCGTTCTTTACATGCAAGGCCGAAAGAATATTGCGGTGATGTGTTTTAAATGTGTCGTACGAAATATGTAGTTCTTCTTCAATCTCCGTATGCTCTTTACCGCCCACAATCAGTTTCATAACGCGGCATTCCTGCCGGGTAAGCAGGTAGCGCAACTCAAAATCATCGCTCACCAAGGGGTGCTGCGCGTGATTATTATAAGGTGAAACCATTACATAATAGTTTGGCAGGGTTCCGTTCGCAAAACGATATAGAAAGTCGTCTATCAAATCAGGGCCCGTATGCTTATCGAAGAAGGCCGCGGCCCCGCACTCGTTGGCAAAGTGCACAAAATGAGGCGCATTGTAGTGGCTCAGAATAGCGATAAAAAGTTGGGGGTATAATTGTTTTAACTCGCGGCTAAGCGTAAAGCCGTCATGGTGTGGATGGCCGAAATTAAGCTCTATAAAAGCCAGGTCAAAGTGCTCTTGCTTCAGGTGCTGCAAGAAACCATCATAGCTGGTGCAGGTGGTTACGCTCTGCACTGCTGCCTCGCGGCTCAGGAAATCAGCCATGCCTTTAATGAACAATGGCTGATTGTCGAACAAAATAATCCGTACAGTATCGATTTTCATGGCGATCTGTTTTCGTTGTTAAACCCCGTATTACTCGCTACGGTTAAATATTCAGTCTGCTACATCAGTGCTATTTCATCGGCAATCCAAACGGTTTTCAGCACTCCCTGTATATCGTCTCTCTTGATCCAGGAAACACGCAATACCTTCGAAGGATTTTGATCCACGTTCAGGTTTCTTATTTCCAGGGTGCCGGAAACTTCCTCGCGGTGAACATGCAATACCACCGAGGGGTTAATAGTTACCAGGTCATGCTCTTCGTGGCTGCCATTGGCTATTCTTTTAAAAAGGTTGCTTATTAGATTCATGGTATTTTGGTTTTATTTGAGTTAAGAGAATTACAAAAGGCAAATTGACAAACGTTAAAAAAGATTATATCTTCCGTTCGCTTAACAAGGGTAAGGAGGTTAAACAGTTGCCACAAAGACAGATTTTGTGTAGAATTTCAAAAACAGGGTATGTTTTGAGGAATAAAACACAGGACTTGTATTCCTCAAACCCTGTATAGTGAAGGGTTTCGGGGTAATGGGCGTGGCAACTTACAATTTCAGAAAACAGGTATAAAATAGAGCATTTCTCTACCGGATTAAGAGATAAATGCTACTGAATAATGGTAAACCGGATATGAACTTCGAGAAAATAGTCAAACTTCTTCAGGCTTTAAACAAGGACGATATAAAGCGCCTGGAGAGTTATATTCACTCCCCCTACTTCAATGTGGGCACAGCGCCTGCCGCTCTGTTCGACTACCTGGCCGACTTACATCCCGATTTCCCTGAAAAGAAGTTGGAGCCGGTACCGATAGCTCGCAAAATGAAATCGCTGCCAACCCTGGCAACCCAACGCACAGCGGGCACCCGCTTGCTTAAATCTATCGAGCACTTTATAGCCCTCGAAGACTGGCAGAGTATAGAAACCAATGTTAGCTGGCATCAGTTTCATGCCATGCAGCAGTTGCAGCTAATGGATACCTTCAGCAGTGAGTTTACCAAAGAAGTAAGCAAAATAGACACTGACCCTGAGCAGGATATTGATACTTTCTTTAACAGGCATAGGTTTACCGAGTTGGCTTCCAATAGTTTTGATAGCCGGCTTAACCGCACCCAACGCAACGACATTCTGCCAACACTCAAAACGCTGGAAGAGTTTTATGCGCTTAAGTTGCTGCGATATCTTTGTGAGGCTCTTAACCGGAAACAGGTACTAGGCACCGTTTATGACGAAAAGCATATGGCGTCAGTCTTAAAAACACTGGAACCCTATACAAACGAAAACCATCCTTATGTGTACCTGTTCGTGAATGTGTATCAAATGCTGGCAACTGATACTTATGAGCGAAGTGAAGTGTATTACAATCTGATTAAGCGGTTTGTTGGCGCGCAATCCGCAGAAACACTACCGGTAAGCAGTATCGAAAGTATGAGCTACGCAGTTAACTGGTGTTTAAAATGGATAGGCAAAGGATATGATGGGCCTGTGGGAGAGTATTTATGGTGGACAGAGTTAAAGATAAAGTACAGCCTGCTTTTAGAATCCGGGAAATTACTTCCGATTACTTTTAGAAACATCGTTACCTCTGCATTTTTTAATAATCAGGAGCCGGAATGGATGTTACGTTTTATTAAACAATATTCTCAGTGTCTTCCAATTGAGCATAGAGATACGAATATTGCTTTTGCTCAAGGTCTTTATTATTATCTGCTCAAAGATTATACAAAGGCTATTCAATCTTTCCTTATGGCTCAGGCCAAAGACGATATTATTTTTAATGCTATGATACGCAGATGGCAATACATGAGTACTTACGAGCAAAATCCCTCAGACACAGACTTGCTTTTAAATCAACTAAATTCTTTTGAAAAATATATCACCAGAAATCAAGATGCATTTCATCAATTAAAAGTGCCATTCTTATCATTTATCAAGTATGCCGGAAAGGTATTACAGCTTGTTGATAAGCAAGAGAGGATAAAGGTTAAAGATATTTTGGAAGACGAAGGCTTTTTCCCTGGTAAACCCTGGTTGTTGCAAAAACTTGAATTTCATAAATGACGATAGGTTGTCTAAATAAAAAAGCCTGTAGAATTCTACAGGCTTTTTTGTTTTATGATTTGATGTTTTTATAGAGCAAACTTCTTGGTAGTAACTCCATTTTGGGCAATTACATAGGCTAAATAGTATCCTTTAGGTAATCCCAGCAAACTGATAGAGCAGGAAGTACTTTCACATCCGGTTGAACGCACCATCTCACCATTAGTTGTGTTGTAAATCTGAATTTGAAGAATATTACCACTTGTAGCATCTGAGTTTGCCCTTAACCAATAGTCTTCAATGGTTACTGTTATAATGCGAATTTTAGCAACAATGCTACTTTTTAATTCGCTGGTTGGTAAAAAGGTTGCAGCTCCAAGAAGACAAACGAGTAAATACTTTTTCATAGTTGTGTTTTTTAGTTATTTAATGGGTTAAACTGAGCACAAGACTATAGCTACACCGTTATACGGTCAAAGACAGATTTTGGTTGTAATTTCAAAAAGAGGAGGCTTTTTGAGGGCTGGGACGATATTTAAAAAGCCATGAAACTATTGCCTGCAAAGGGTTTCGCAGGTGCATGTTTACACATTACACAATTTCAAAAACAAGCCTTGTTTTGTTAGCTTTTGGAGATTTAAAAGCCAATTAGGGTAGTTGTAAAACAGAAAAAAGAGTAGGGAAACCAGGAAGGTCTGACAGAAATATCCTTCAGCGTTTAACTATCAGTCTGTAAAAATAAGAACCGAAGAATCGGTTTTTAAGCCCAATAGCAATTCGGCTTTACCTTTGTTAATGGCTACTTCCAAGTAACCTTCGCTGTTGAAGATGCAAACCATATCGCCTTCCTCCGTGTCAGAATAGCTGTTGCTGATAGTTTTGGTAGTTCCCACATTGGCAAATACGGTAAATCTGCTGTCGCCTATAAACTCATCAAACAGTTTACTGGTAATATTTACCACAGCATTGCCAAAATGGTCAATGTAAATAACAGTGCCTTTAATGGAGCCTTTTGAACTTATTGGTTGTAAGAGGCGATAACTGACAGTATCCGTAACCAAATGTCCGAAATCGGAAGGGCGATAATCTTTGAGCAAAAGCTCAATCACCTTTGCAATTGCATCTTCGTGTAACAAGGAAGCCTTTTCCAGTAGCTCATCATTCACCTGGTAAACAGCATCCGGCATTTTATCAAAAGCCAGGGAAATAATCCCGTTATCGAAAGTTATAAAATAATGACCATTGACTTCGGTAACTAAGAGTCTTGGATTTTCATTTCCAGCGTTCACATGCACCAAGTGAATGGTACCTTTTGGAAAATAGTGATAAGCATTGCGAATAAGAAACGCAGCCTCCTTAATATCGAAGGGCTTAACTGCATGCGAAACATCAATCAACTGAACCGTACCACAATGGGTTAGCAAGGCGCCTTTCAAGGCAGCAAGATAAAAATCTCTTGTGCCGAGGTCTGAAGTAATAGTAACAAGCGCCATTGAAATTTTTCTAATGAACAAAGTTCTTCTAATTTCAAAGTGGGGCAAACGGGTTACGTGGAAAAATATGTGGATAGATATATTTTGATAGACAGTATTTCAGTTGGCCATTTAAATAGCTTTGAGCCCACAAACACACAACAATTTGACAGAAATAACCCTTAACATAGAAGGAATTGACCCGATCGATTTTTTCGGTGTAAACAATTCAAGATTCAATTTTATTAAAAGGAGTTTCCCTACCCTTCGAATGGTTTCGCGGGGCAGCAGTATTAAGGCTGAAGGAAGCGAAAACGATGTGGCCATCTTTAAGCAAAAGATTGAGCGAATGATAGATTATATCGAACGCCATGGAAAGCTGAATGAGGAAAGCATTGAAAAAATTATCCTTACAGAAGATGACCGTAAGGAAAGAAAGGAGAAAGAGCCGAGTAATATTTTGGTGCACGGCAATGGTGGTTTGATGGTTCGCGCCCGTACCGAGAACCAATTGATGATGGTGAAAGAAAGTGAGAAGAATGACATTGTGTTTGCTATAGGCCCCGCAGGAACCGGCAAAACCTATACAGCAGTGGCACTTGCAGTAAAAGCCCTGAAAGAAAAGCTTGTTAAGAAAATCATCCTTACCCGGCCAGCGGTTGAAGCAGGAGAGAGCCTTGGTTTTCTTCCGGGAGATCTGAAAGAGAAAATTGATCCTTATTTACGTCCGTTGTATGATGCACTCGATGATATGATTCCTGCTGATAAGCTGACTTACTTCATGGAGAACAGGGTGATTGAAGTGGCGCCACTTGCCTTCATGCGCGGAAGAACATTGGATCATTCTTTCATTCTGCTTGATGAGGCGCAGAACTGCACCGATATGCAATTGAAAATGTTTTTAACTCGAATAGGACCCAGTTCAAAATGTATTATCACCGGTGACCCCACACAAATAGATCTTCCTCCGAAGATAAAATCAGGTTTGTATACGGCCCTTAAAATTCTTGAACCTATTGAGGGAATTTCGACTGTGAAGTTAAATGAGTTGGATGTAGTGCGCCACCGTTTAGTAAAGGAAATTATAAGGGCTTACGACAAGCTGAATGAAACCCGTGCCATAGATGAAACCACAAGCAATCCGGGAAACTGATTTTCATTTCCCCAATCAAAGTAATGTTTACCATGGTAAGGTGCGTGATGTTTACACCATTGGTGATAAACTCGTAGTGGTAGCCAGTGATCGTATTTCCGCGTTTGACCACATTCTTCCTAAGCCCATTCCTTACAAAGGAGCTGTGCTGAATCAAATTGCAGCGCACTTTCTTGAAGCTACAAAGGATATTGTTCCTAACTGGTTGTTGTCTGTGCCACATCCCAATGTTTCTATCGGAAAGAGATGTGAGCCTGTTCGCGTAGAAATGGTTATTCGCGGTTACCTGGCAGGTCATGCAGCGCGGGAGTACAAGGCAGGAAAAAGGATTTTATGCGGAGTCAACTTGCCGGAAGGATTAAAGGAAAATGATAAACTTCCTTCCCCGGTCATTACACCCTCTACAAAAGCAATAGAAGGGCACGATGAAGATATTTCACGCGAAGAAATACTAAATAGAAATATTGTTAGTGAGGTTGTTTACGCGCAAATGGAGAACTATACCCGTGCTATTTTTGAACGGGGACAGAAGATAGCGAATGAAAGAGGTTTGATTTTGGTAGATACCAAGTATGAATTTGGAATAAGCGAAGGCATAGTAATGCTGATAGATGAAATACACACACCCGATTCATCGCGCTATTTCTATTTAGAAGGTTATGCTGAACGTCAGGCTAAAGGAGAACCCCAAAAGCAACTGAGCAAAGAGTTTGTTCGCGAGTGGCTGATGGCAAATGGCTTTCAAGGGAAGGAAGGTCAGCAAATGCCCGACATGCCTGATGAATTTGTTGAGACAATTTCTGAACGTTATATTGAGTTGTATGATATTGTTACGGGCAAAAAATTCATACGCGATACTTCCTCTGATTTCCTGAAAGATATTCAGGAACGCGTTTTAAGCTACTTCAATTAAATTTTTATTTTCACCCCAATCACATTGGTATTGTCATTATAAAAATGAAAGGAGGTGTTTTTTTGTTATGAACAAACTCAAAGAGTTTATACTTTACATAAGCAAATACAAATACTTCTTTTTCTTATTATTCCTTAATTTTTTGCTGACGAGGGACTTTGGTCCTGGTTTATACCGTAGCCTTCTTAAATATTTATTGATTATCTCCTTCATTTATGTTGGTGTTTCAGTGTTTTGTGATTTACTAAAGGAGGGCTGGTTTAAGAAGGTAGGCTTGTTGGCTAAAAGTGTTGTTTTTCAATTCGTTTTATTATTTGGCGTTCTGTTTAGTATCGAATTTCTTTTTCAAGGGATATTGCTACCTGGTGTATCTGATAAAGTTGCCGTACAGAAGAATGCAGATAGAATCGTAGGTGAGTATAATGTAAGGTCTGAAATTGTAGGCTGGATGCCTAACGCTGATAACAGCGGCAGATATGTAAAGATTCGCGATTATGATACGGTTTACAATGTAGTTTACAGTTTTGATAGTGCAGGAAGAAGAGATTACCCCCAGGAGACTTGGAACGAAGTATCGAGAAGATGGGAGATAAGGATTATAAAATGCATAGTATCTTTTTGGGCTGTTCTTATACTCTGGGTGAAGGATTACCTCCTGATGCGACTTATGCAGCGGTAATGAATAATATCGACACCAACATACATAGCTATAATTATGGAATGACAGGTTGGGGGCCTCACCAAAGCGTGCAGTTATTTGAAAAGCTAAACCGGATCAATGCAGATGTTATTCAAGAGGACAGTGGTATATGTGTTTATACCTATATTGACGGTCACCTTACCAGAGTTTATGGAGGAATAAGGTATCTCGATTGGGGATCCGACTCACCTGAACTTGAATTTGATAAAGATGGTAATATGATAAGCCACCAAAGGAACTCTCTTGAATACAGGATTCTTCGGAAGCTGGGCTCATCAGCCGTAGGAAGGTATTTTCGTCTAGACTACCCCAAAACATTTCCAACATCTTTTTATAA
>JAZKEP010000036.1:19952-44051 GCA_040387015.1 Bacteroidota bacterium | reverse complement strand
CCCATCTTGGAAACCGTATCTTCTCCTTCTTTAAAAAATCTTCGTTCCTTAATTCCTGTTCGTTCTGTGATCCACTCATCACTAGTGCTAATCAACTTTGCCAGATCATCGTTGGTTACTACCGTTTCAGGAACGTACATTCCTACTCCTGTAATTTTGCTTGATGGCATAATTGAGTTATTAGTGAGTTAAATACGACTGCGGGTTCTTCAGGAACTCCGCTTTACATTCAGAAGCGCAAAAACCGTACATTTTCCCTTCATACAAGGCTGTGTCCGCTATGCTTTGCCCTTCGAGGACCATGCCGCAAACAAGATCCTTATCGGTTGCCAGGTCGGCTAATTGTATTGTTTCCCCTTTAGCTTCCGTAACAGGAACGGGGTTTGCCTCAACAGCGGTTTTCTGATGACATGAGTTGAATGCGGTTAGCGCAAAGGCTGCCAAAAAAAGTATTCTTTTCATTTTTCCTCCTTTTTATTGATAATGCTAATCTAAACTATAATCCACAATGTTGTTTTCAACGTTAAACACAATACTAATAAGTTTTTGCGATGCCGCTAATAATGAGAATGATGAGCGGAATAGGTATATCTCCATCCAGCCGCCACTCCTTTTCGGTGTGAACATTGGACCAAGGCTTTACCACACCGGCATCAATAGTATATTGATTAGCCCAATCAGTATCCCAAATTGGTTTCATCTGTTTTCCGTCCCACGACCATTCCTGAGCACGGTTTGTCCGCCACACGGGCTTAAATATTTCTCCATCCCAGGAATATTGCTCATAGATATTGCTGCCGTAATAGGGTTTGATGGTCTGTCCGTCAAAAGTCCAGGCTAATCGAGGGTCTACATTCCAGCGTGGCCGGAGGATGCTGCCATCCCACATCCATTCACGGGCTGTGGCATTTCCCCAAAAAGGCTTTATAGTAGAATAAGAGTTGGTTTGCTGTGTAGCAGGTTTAGGTAATTCAACTAATTTTTTATCCAACTCAAATTTTTTAATGAGCGTATAAGCAACAATAATGGCTGTTGGAGGTGGAAGAGAATCGACATTGTAATAAGCCAGCAAAGTATCATCAATGGAAGAATAAAACGCCAGCCATTTTTTTGACTTCTCAATATGTATCAGTTCTGCCGCCTGTTTTTCCTCCTCCGATTCAGCATTGCCAGAATAGAATTTGTTTTGGCTGAAGGAATACACGATCTCGCGATTGCTTTTCTCATAAATCTGCTCTGTCTTAGTGCCGCCTGCATTCATAGAAGTAGCTAGCAAAAAGATATTCTGCCGGTCATCAGTTGTACCATTGAAAAAAATATTCCCCTTTTGAAAGTAAAGTAACTGCCGCACATCGGGCGAGTAAATTTCATTTCCGTTTACATAGAAAAGCTTTGAAGTATCGGCAAGAAACACAAAGCCGTTTCCTGCATAAATTAGAGAAAAATGAAAGATGAAAAGCGAAAGGAACAGGATTGTTTTCCTCATATTATTTTTAAATCGGCAAGTAGATCATGCAGCTTGTTGCGGTCGGTAAGCTGATAGGCCTGTATGCCCAATTCTTTGGCAGATTCAACGTTTTCGGCTAAATCGTCCACAAAGAACGTTTCGGAAGGAATTAAATTCTCCTTGTTTAACACAAGTTCGTAAATCTCCTGCTCGGGCTTTCGGAAGCCCATTTCATTGGAGTAATAAGCGTGATGAAAAAAAGTTTCGAAATTTTTTACCCCGAACTTTGTTTCTACCTCGCGGTTAAAGGCGGCTACGTGAATTTCGTTTGTATTGCTCAATGCAAAAGTGCGGTAGCGCAATTTAAGGTCTTTAAGCAAATCAAATTTTTTTTCCGGGTAGGCAGAAAAAACAGAATTCCAGGCGGTATTAATTTCGTCATCGGTAACATTCGGCTTAAAGAAGGCTTTTAACTCGTTGCGGAACTGTTGCGCGGTTAAATGGCCGGTTTCAAAGCGGTCAAATACTTTATGCTCGCGCGAATAAGAGATTATCTCGGCAAAGTCAACCACCGCTAATTTTTGAAATTCAGCAATGGTGTGAGGAAAATCAAGATGGATGAGTACTTCACCAATATCGAAGATGAGGTTTTTGAATTGTTTCATTCGTTTCAAAAATAGGATTGAATAATTATTTTCGTGCCGCAATTTAGCTCACTTAGACTGACCAGGGTTAGATTGCAGGTGAAGTTTAGGTCTCTTAGCTCAGATGGTTAGAGCATCTGACTCATAATCAGAGGGTCGCTGGTTCGATCCCAGCAGGGACCACAAAAGGGTTGCTCAATCGGGCAACCCTTTTTTAGTTTACTCCTAACGTAAGACCTTTTACTATTTTGCAATACGTTATGAGTGATAAAAGCAAATTTGCAATACCAATAGCTGTTTCATTAACTATTCTAGGATACATCCTATTGTATTTCCTCATTTTTCAGCATAAGTGGATTCATGTTGTTTCCGAATTAGAATATCTAATGGCTAAACGCTATACAGTTACCGTGGATTTGGCTATAGAACCAAATCACCTGCCTAACGATTTCAATGCGCGAGAAAAACTACTCACAGAAATTAATGGAATCCTGCTCAAGAGGATTAGGGAGGTTGACCATAATTCAACTGATGCTAATACAGGCACCCTTTCTTATACGATTTCACGCGTGCTTTATCCAAATGACATGGTATGGCTGCTCTCCACCAAAGGGGAAATTGCTTTCTACCAAACCTTCGAGGCCTCTGAAGTAATTAGCTATTTCGCTGAAATTGACAAGGCACTGGCTAAGACAATTGTGAAGCAGAAGATGGCAGAAGCAGAAGCAAGAAAGACGCAAGGAAATGCTTCAGTGGGCGATCAACTTTTTGCAGATTTTATACCTGATAGTATGGCCGAAGAAAGGACGCTATCAGAAGTAAAAAGAGAAAACGGCAATCCCTTATTCGAAATATTGTATGTAAATGTCAATGGTGATTTTTCAAATTCAAATGGCAATATAGGAGAAGGACCAATCGTAGGGAGGGCCTTCATTAAAGATACGGCCAAAATTAACTCCTATTTATCGTTGCCTGAAACAAAGCAACTCCTTCCTGCCGATTTGAAACTCATGTGGGGCACATCAACCTTCACCCAGGAAAAGACAGCAATAGCTTTATATGCTATTCAGCAACCGTATCAATTGAGTGAACCTCCCTTAAGCGGTAAGTTCATTAAAGATGCCTCTCATACTTTTTCGGATTCATTTCCTGCAGTTGATTTTTCATTCAATATACAAGGGTCCTCAAAATGGGAGAGGATGACGAAAGAGGCAAGTTCTTCCTTAATAAACGGGAGACCTGTAAAAAAATGTATCGCTATTGTTGTAGACAATAGGGTTTTTTCCGCACCCCGAGTGCAGCAGGCAATCCTCGAAGGGAAAGCGCAGGTCACAGGTATAGAAAATTTAGGAGAAGCAATAAATCTCGCAACTATTATAAAGTCTGGAGAACTCCCTGTTCCTGTAATCACCCAAAAGGTGATTATTAAGTAATGTCTTTTATAAATTGCACCCATGTCCAAAACCAAATCCATTTACTTCTGCCAGAACTGTGGCAACCAGTCGCCCAAGTGGATTGGCAAGTGTCCGACATGCAATGAGTGGAATACTTATGTAGAAGAAGTAGTGGATAAGGTTGAAGAGAAACTGAAAGAGAAGCGCGGTTTCGCTACGCGGAAGAGCGAAGAGTCGAAGCCCGTTGCCATTACCGATGTGCATGAACTGGAAGCCAACCGTATTGACACAAAAGATACCGAGCTGAACCGAGTGTTGGGCGGAGGTATTGTTCCGGGGTCGCTGATACTGATTGGCGGAGAACCCGGCATTGGTAAATCAACCTTGATGTTGCAATTGGCTTTGAAACTACAGGGGCAGAAAGTTCTATATGTAACAGGCGAAGAGAGCGACCGCCAAATTAAATTGCGCGCTGACCGGGTGGGAATTAAAAACGAGCTGTGTTTTATTCTGAGCGAAACTAACACGCAGCAAATATTTAAACAAGCCGAGGCGCTGGCTCCCGACATTATCATTATTGATTCTATTCAAACCCTGCACAGCATTTATATTGAGTCCACACCGGGGAGTGTAAGCCAGGTGCGGGAATGCACATCGGAGTTGCAGCGTTTTTCGAAAGATACTTCCATTCCTGTTTTTCTGATTGGGCATATTACTAAAGATGGAATGATTGCCGGGCCGAAAGTGCTGGAACATATTGTTGACACGGTGCTTCAATTTGAAGGCGACCGTAATTACACGTATCGTATTCTACGCACTACTAAAAACCGTTTTGGTTCTACCGCAGAAATTGGCATTTACGAAATGATTGGCGAAGGTTTGCGCCCGGTTATCAATCCTTCGGAAATATTGTTGACGCAGCGCGAAGAAGAGCTAAGTGGCATAGCCATTGGCAGTATGATGGAAGGCATGCGCCCTTTCCTTATCGAAACACAGGCCTTGGTTACGCCTGCCTTCTATGGCACACCGCAACGTTCATCCACAGGTTTTGATGTGCGAAGAATGAATATGCTTTTAGCGGTGCTTGAAAAGCGGGCGGGTTTCCGCTTCGGCACTAAAGATGTTTTCCTGAATATTGCGGGAGGCCTGCGGGTGGAAGACCCTGCTATTGATTTAGCGGTGATTGCTGCGCTTTGTTCTTCGTATAACGACATTGCTGTTTCCAGCAAAACTGCTTTTGCAGCAGAGGTAGGGCTAAGTGGCGAAGTGCGGGCTGTAAGCCGAATTGACCAGCGCGTTTCCGAAGCCGATAAACTGGGTTTCGAAAAAATATTCATCTCCAAATTCAACCAGAAGCTGGATAAGAAGAAATTCAACATCGAGATTGTTTACCTTACCAAGGTGCAGCAACTGATGGAGGAGTTGTTTGGGTAGATTAGACCAATTTCCTCTAATTACAACAGTCATTTTTGTTCTCAAACGTCTTTAAGTAGGGTGTGCAACGGACGTTCTTGTTCTCAAACGTCTTTCGGCAGGGTGAGCAACGGACGTTTGTGTTCTCAAACGTCTTTCGGCAGGGTGTGCAACGGACGTTTGTGTTCTCAAACGTCTTTCGGCAGGGTGAGCAACGGACGTTTATGTTCTCAAATGTCTTTAAGCAGGGTGTGTAACGGACGTTTGTGTTCTCAAATGTCTTTAAGCAGGGTGTGTAACGGACGTTTGTGTTCTAAAATGTCCTTCGGCAGGGTGTGCAACGGATGTTTTTGTTCTCAAATGTCTTTAGGCAGGGTGTGCAACAGACGTTTGTGTTCTAAAATGTCGTTTGGCAGGGCTGCAAAAGACGATTTAGTTCTGAAATGGCGGTTTAACGCTTAATATTTACGTTTCGGCTGATGGTTTTTCAAAAAAGTGAGCAGGGCGGGTTCATTATTCATAACAAACACACGGCCGCATAGCAATACTCCGCTTATGTTGCCATGCAGTATTTCCTCATACACCCGCTCAAAGTACAGGTCATGTCTTTCAGAAAATTTTCTCACTTGTTCCAGGTTAGCTAACAAAACTCCTTTTGGTGGAACCGGTGGATTGTGTTTATCTGCGATAAAAACAAAACCATCTATTTTTATAAAAGAAATACCTTTTGATGCGGCAAGGTTCCTGCTTATCCAATCGGTAACGGTGCGCGTTTTAATTTTGTGTTGAAGGGCCGCTTCTTCTTTAGTAATATAACCGGGGTAGGGAATGATAGGCATGGGCGTAAAATTTTATAGCATAAATGTAAAGAAGGAATAGAAACGGTGCAATAGCAGGCTTTATTTTAGTTCAACGCAATTTCTATTTTCACCCACCGTTTAAAGAACTCAATTTTCAGCGTGAATAAAATCTTTCGTCTTCTTCTGGTGTTTAGCATTCCCGCAGCGGTTTTGTTATTGAGTAATTGCAAAAAAGACCAGTTCGGCAGCAATAACCTGGTGTTCAGCACCGATACGCTTACGTTCGATACTGTGTTTACCACGCTGGGTTCTACCACCCGTTATTTTAAAGTGTTCAACACTTCGAGCAAAGCAGTAACTATTGAATCTATCCGCCTGTCGCATTTAACAGGCGACCAATACCGCATCAATGTAGATGGTGTAACGGGCGATCAATTTACCAATGTGGAAATTCCGGCCAAGGATTCTATTTATGTTTTTGTAGAAGTAACGGTAAACCCCAACAGCGCGGCCACTCCTTTTGTAATTATAGATGATGTGGAATTTATAACCAGCGCAAGTTCTTCGAAAGTGCATTTGCAGGCCTTTGGGCAGAACGCTCACTTTCATTATGGCGAAGACATTAAAAGCGGAACCGTGTACTGGACCAACGATTTGCCGCATGTAATTATCAGCCGCCAAAACGATAGTATACCGGGGGTGTTTGTGCGGTGTAATGCTTCGCTAAATATTGGGCCCGGCTGCAAAATTTTCTTTGCCGGCAACTCTGCCATTATTGTAGAGGGAAGTTTATATGCCCAGGCTTCCTCCTGGCAGGATTCCATTGTGTTTCAAGGCGCGCGGCTTGAAACGTTTTATGAAGATAAGCCGGGGCAGTGGTCGGGTATTATTTTTCTGCGCGATACCAACCAAAGCAATGCCTGCGCATCTACCGGTATCTTCGATCATTGTGTTATCACTGAATCTTCTTACGGCATCAATGCCGGTTCGGGCTTAACCAGTAACCTGAATAAATTTTTGGGTGTTGCCGGCAGGCCGGAAATTTTGGTGCAGAACACTATTATTAAGAATAGTCAGTTTAATGCTATCAACGGATTTAATGCAAAAGTTACCGCCAACAATTCCATCTTTTATACAGCAGGCGAACACCTGCTTAAGTTGGGCCTGGGCGGTGAATACAACTTTACGCACTGCACCCTGGTGAACAACGGCTCGCGGTACATCAGCCACGAAAAGGAAGCGCTGCTGCTCAGCAATTTTGTTTCGGATGGCACCAATGCTTTTCTTAATCCGCTTAAAACAACTTTTACGAATTGTGTTTTATACGGAAGCTTAGAGAATGAAATTTCCTTCAATAACTTCAACCCCAATCCTTTCGACCTGACCAACTTTGATAATGCTTTTCATTATTCCGATGTAAAGACAAGGCAGGATACCTTCGAGCTGTTTGCAGCCGTGAAGGATAACATGCTGTTCAACGAAGACCCTAAGTTTAAAAAGGCAGATGCAGGAAATTTTACCCCTTGGGATAGTATTGGCTATTTTTCTCCGCTGATTGATTATGCTCCCACCGGTTCATCCGAAGATATTTTCGGAACCATGCGCCCGGTTTCTAAAACAACTAATGCCAATAAGTTTGATGTGGGTGCTGTAGAAACACGGTAACACCATGCGGTTAGTTCGGCCTTCCATTCTTTGCAAAGATTCTTTTCTGGAATCGTATAAAACCATTGTGGCTGAAAGCAATTCACACTTTTTCAGGATACCTGTTGACCCTGATAATTTTCAACAATACTGCGACACGTATATCGGGTATGAAAAAGGAATCGGTTTGCCGGAAGGTTTCGTGAATGATACGGTGCTTTGGCTGGTGGAGGGCACTGAGTATATCGGCAATATTTCTATCCGCCACCGTTTAACCGACCATTTGCTGAAGGTTGGCGGGCACATTGGCTATTTAATTTCTCCCAAACACCGTAATAAAGGAAACGGCACAAAAATTCTTGAACTGGGTTTAAAAGAAGCAGCAAAATTAGGGTTGAAAAAAGTTTTAGTTACCTGCAACAAAACCAACATTGCATCAGCAAGAATTATTGAAAAGAACGGAGGGGTTTTGGAGAATGAGATTTTTGCGGAGGCAGAAAAACTATGGAAGAAAAGATACTGGATTGATATCAGCGGGCCGAAGCAATTGTAAGAAGCAGTTTACCACTTTCTATGTGGAACAAACCTTGCCACTACAACCATAAAGAGGATAACTACAAACAACATGGCTAACATATAATACCATTTTTTCGATAGGTATGTAGTAATGTAATAGGTGTTTAGTCGTTTGTCAATATCCTCAAAGCCCGGGCGTTCGGCTTTTATTCTTTCAAACTCTGCCATTGCGCCCTTCAAATCACCCTGTTTCTCCAATGACAGCGCTTTTAAATAGCGCGCCTCAACAAAAGAAGAGTCGAGCATTAGGCAGCTATCTAAACATAACCCGGCTTGTAAAAATTCTTCAGCCTGATAGAAATTTAAACCGCGGTTATAGCATTCCGCGTTAGTAAGGGTATCTGTATTAAAAGAAGGTGGGGCTGGCAGTGAATCGTTTTGCGCTTCCAATAGCATGGAAAAAAATAAACAGAATGCTATGGGAAGTGCAACTTTCACATTTGCTAATTCGCGAATTCGCTTACCGCTTGGTTTTCATACAAAGGGAACTGCTTCATGTATTCGTTCACCTCTGCTTTCACTTTGCCGATAACGGTTTCGTTTTCTACATCAAGGATAATTCTTTCAATCCATTCGGCAATCTGGTTCATGTCTTTTTCCTTCATGCCTCTGGTGGTAACGGCAGGAGTGCCAAGACGAATACCCGATGTAACAAAAGGCGACTTATCATCAAACGGAACCATGTTCTTGTTGCAGGTAATGTCGGCTTTCACTAAAGCATTTTCCGCTTGCTTACCCGAAACATTCTTACTGCGCAGGTCAATCAGCATTAAGTGGTTGTCGGTTCCACCAGAAATAATGCCGTATCCTTTTTCAACCATAGCATTAGCAAGGGCCTGTGCGTTCTTCACCACCTTCTGCTGATAGGTTTTAAACTCCGGGGTGAGGGCTTCGCCAAAGGCAATGGCTTTTGCAGCTATCACATGCTCCAACGGTCCGCCTTGTGTACCAGGGAATACTGCACCGTCTAATATGGCGCTCATCATTTTTACTTCGCCTTTCGGTGTTTTTTCGCCAAAAGGGTTTTCAAAATCTTTCCCTATCAGAATTACACCGCCACGAGGTCCTCTTAAAGTTTTATGCGTAGTGCTCGAAACAATGTGACAATACTGCAAAGGGTTTTTAAGTAAACCCGCAGCAATCAATCCTGCAGGATGGGCCATGTCTGCTAACAATAGCGCACCTACCTCATCAGCAATAGCACGGAATTTTTCATATTCCCACTCACGGCTGTATGCCGATGCACCGCAAATAATCAGTTTCGGTTTTTCTGCCAGTGCGGTTTCGCGCACTTTATTCATATCAATTCGTCCCGTCTCTTTTTCAACTCCGTAGAATGACGGCACATAAATCTTTCCGGAAAAATTTACAGCTGAACCGTGGGTAAGGTGTCCGCCATGCGAAAGATTAAAGCCCAGGATTTTATCTCCGGGTTTCAAACAGGCCAGCATAACGGCTGCATTTGCCTGCGCGCCACTGTGCGGTTGCACATTTGCCCAAGCTGCGCCAAATACTTTCTTCAGCCGCTCAATAGCAATGTTCTCCACTTCATCTACAAACTGGCAGCCCCCGTAATAGCGTTTGCCGGGCAAGCCCTCGGCATACTTATTTGTCAGGCAGGTGCCCATGGCTTCCATCACCTGTGCGGAGGTAAAGTTTTCAGAAGCTATTAATTCAATTCCTTCTCTTTGACGGTGTAGTTCTTTACCTATCAAATCAAAAATGGCAGTATCACGTGTCATGTAAAATAGTTTGTTTCAACCCGAGTCCGTTTCGGGAGTGGTGCGAAGATATATTTTGACAGATTAGACGGTAGCCTTTGGACGTATTTTGTTTCCACAGCCGCAATTGCTCTCCAGTAATTGTCTTAAAAGAATATAAATCACAATTCTGAGTCAGCAACAATTTTAGTATGTCCGCGTTTACAGCTATGTTTACAAAACGTACTTAAATAATCGGGATGAGGAAGCTGAAAAAAATTGTAGTAGTAGGGGTTATTGCTTTAGTAGTAGGGTTATCTGTTGCATTTACAAGTACCCCATCCTATTTCGAGATTACTAAGAACCTGGACATTTTTACTACACTTTACAAAGAGCTTAATACCTATTATGTAGATACGCTCAATCCTGAGAAGCTAATGCAGTCGGGCATCAGGAATATGCTTGAAAGCCTAGACCCTTACACCGATTTTATTCCCGAGGAAGATATGGATGATTACCGGATGCAAACTACCGGCAAATACGGAGGCATTGGAGCAATCATAGGCACTCGCGGAGAATGGGTTATGGTGACCGAGCCGTATGAGGGTTTCCCGGCTGATAAGTCTGGTTTACGGGCAGGAGATAAAATAATTGAGGTAGATGGAAAGACTGCAAAGAACTACAAGACGGACCAGGTAAGTGCAATGCTTAAAGGTAAACCGGGCACTGAGGTAATTGTAAAGCTAAAACGCTTACAGGCAGACGGCAGCGAAGCTGAAATGATGGTGAAAATGATTCGTCAGGAAATCAAAGTGAAGAACGTTCCTTATTTCGGAATGGCCAGCGACAAAATAGGCTATATACGTTTGAGTGGATTTACTGAGCGTGCCGGTGCTGAGGTGAAAAATGCTTTACAGGTGCTGGAGGCAAGGGGTAAATTGGATGGAGTGATTCTTGATTTGCGAGGTAATCCGGGCGGTTTGCTGAACGAAGCGGTTAACGTAGCTAATGTATTTGTAGATAGAAACAAAGAGATTGTCTCCACCAAAGGCAAAATGGATGAATGGAATAAGTCTTTCCCTACCCTCAACGACCCGGTTGATTTGAAAATTCCTGTGGTGGTTCTGGCCGATGGTGGCTCTGCTTCTGCTGCCGAAATTGTTGCAGGTGCTCTTCAGGATTTAGACCGTGCGGTTATTATCGGGCAAAAAACATTTGGCAAAGGGCTCGTGCAATCCACCCGTTCGCTTCCATTTAATGCCAAGCTTAAAGTGACTACAGCTAAGTATTATATTCCATCAGGTCGTTGTATTCAGGCTATTAATTATGCCGAAAGGAACGAAGATGGCAGTGTCAAGCGGGTTCCGGATTCGCTTAAGGTTGCATTCAAAACAAAATACAGCGGACGTACAGTTTACGATGGCGGGGGAATTGATCCCGACATAGCCCGGGAGCCCGAAAAGTTTTCAAATATTGCTTTTAGCTTGCTTACCAAAAATCACATTTTTGATTACGCTACGGAATACCGCGCAAAGCATGACAAAATAGGAAGTGCTAAAGCATTCCAATTGGGCGAGGACGGTTATGCTGATTTTGTGACTTGGGTTTCTAAAAAGGAATATGATTATTCTACCCGAAGTGAGAAGGTTTTCGAACAACTGAAAGCTGCTGCTGAAAAGGAAAATTATTATGAGGCTATCAAAGATGATTTGGAAAAGCTGAATAAAACCATGATGCACGATAAAGCACATGATTTGGAGAAGGAGAAGGTTCAAATTAAAAGTTTGCTGGAAGAAGAAATTGTATCGCGATATTATTTGAACACAGGCAGAGTGGAAACATCTTTCAGAAGTGATAATGAGCTAAAGGCAGCACTGGATGTAATTAAAGATGAGACGCAGATGAAGGATATTTTGGCGAAGAGATAAAACACTAAATCCCTAAAACCGGACTTTGAACAAGCAAATGAAAAAGAGATTAATAAAAGTAGTAGCAGTAATGGTTATCGCATTTGGCACCATGTCTTTTGCAGATGGTTACTTTGAGATTTCAAAAAATATTGATGTTTTCTCAGCACTCTATAAAGAGGTTAATACCTACTATGTGGATGAAGCGGAGCCTTCAAAACTAATGCGCTCCTGCATTGATGGCATGCTGAAAACACTTGACCCGTTCACTAATTATTTTTCAGGCGCTCAGGTAGAGAATGCAAAAATTCAGCAGGGTGGTAAATTCGGAGGCGTGGGAATTGAAATTGAAGTGCTGAATGGTTATCCCGTTATTACATCTGTTACTCAAGGCCAACCGGCAGACAAAAGTGGTTTGCAGGTGGGTGATATCATTAAAACAATTGACGGGGCTAATGCCAAAGACAAAAAGAAGGATGAGGTAGAGAAAGTATTAGTTGGTCAGCCGAATTCACCTGTAGTATTAAGTATCGAAAGGAAAATATCCCTTGTCGATTCTAAAATTCTTCCATTCAGCATTCAGCGAGAAGAAATTCAGGAAACAAGTGTGCCTTTTTATGGAATGATAACTCCCGAGATAGGTTGTATTAAACTTAAAATATTCAATGAGGGAGCCGGCAAAGATGTGAAGCAGGCTTTTGATAGTTTAAAACGGATTAACCCGGATATCAAGGGACTGGTGCTTGACTTAAGAGGCAATCCCGGTGGCTTGCTGAATGAGGCAGTTAATATTGTGAATGTTTTTATAGAGAAAAATAAGCTGGTAGTTACCACCAGAGGAAAAGTAGATGAATGGAATAATACCTTCAATACCCTTAATGAACCTACGGATACGAAAATTCCTGTGGTGATGCTTACCAACTCTGGCAGCGCTTCGGCTTCGGAAATTGTTTCAGGAACCATGCAGGACTATGATCGCGGTGTTGTCATCGGGCAGCGCACTTATGGAAAAGGGCTGGTACAGGTAACAAAGCCGCTTTCTTATCAAACGATGCTAAAGGTTACTACCGCCAAATATTATATCCCAACCGGCAGATGTATTCAGGCGTTGAACTATGCTGAAAAAAATCCCGATGGAAGTGTAAAGCGAATTCCCGACTCACTCAAAGTAGCCTTCAAAACTATCAAGAGCAAAAGGACGGTGTATGATGGTGGCGGTGTGGACCCGGATGTAAAATTACCAAAGCCCGAGCACAGCAAAATTGCTGAAACGCTTTTTTCTAAGAATTACATTTTTGATTTCGCCTCTAACTTCAAACTCGCCCATCCAACAATTGATGATGCAGCAAAATTCAAATTGAGCGAAAGTGATTTCAACGATTTTGTAGCCTATGTAAAAACAAAAGATTGCACCTACAAAACTGTGAGCGAAGAAAAACTGGATGATTTGAAAGAAGCCACTACCGAAGAAAAATATTTCGATGCGGTGAAAGAGCAATATGAGTCCATTAGGAAAAAATTGGTGCATGACAAAGAGCAGGACATCATTAAAAACAAAACAGAAATAGTAACAATTCTCGAGAATGAAATTGCTGGAAGGTATTATTATGCTTATGGCAAAGTGAAGAAGAGTTATCAGAACGATCCAGAAGTGGCAAAAGCCATTGAACTCATCAACAATCCTCAACAGTACGAAGATTTATTGATTGCGAAAAAGTAAGGAGGCACCTAGGTTTTTGCGTTAGCAATAGCAGCGAAACTTACTTTAACCTCCTCTACAGACAGAATAGTTTGCAAACAGGCTTCGGCAGTAGCACCAGTGGTTACAACATCATCCACTAGTAAAATGTGTTTACCTTTTAGTTGGCCCGCATTAATGACAGAGAAAATTTCGGCTACATTTTCCCACCGGTCGAAACGTTTCTTTTTTGTTTGAGAGATGTTTTCATGTGAACGCTCCAAAGAATTGGTAGAGTAAGGAATGCTTAATGTTTCGGATAAACTTTGTGCGAAAGGATCACATTGATTATAGCCACGGACTTTTAATTTTTTCCAATGAAGCGGAACGGGAACGATAAGGTCAATGTTTTTTATAATTGAATCTTCTTGCAGAAATTTGTTCCCTAATAATTTCCCAAGGTACTCGCCTACATCTTTTCTCCCTCTGTACTTTAAATCATGCAGGAGATGCTGAACAGGACTGCCTTTATGAAAAATGTATAAAGCGGCAGCCCCTTCCAGAGTAACCCTGCCTGCAAATCTTTTCATCAAATTGTTTTCCGGGTTGTTGTAATGATTTGTTTGTGGAAGTTCGCTTTCGCAATGAAAACAAATAACATTCTCTCCCTTCAGCAATTTTTGGGAACAGGCCAGACAAATACTTGGATAGAATAAGTCAAAGAGGTCCGAAAAATATTCTTTGGCAAATGCAATCATAGAACTCATTTTACAAAAATGATATCGCTCTCGCTTAAGAGTTGAGAGTCGCCTTTGAACCGAAGGAGCAAACGAGCAACAGTAATTACATCTTTTTGGCAATACTCTACTATTCTACTTAATCCATCCTCCTGCCAGTAAACACGACAAACATCTTTGCCTTCAATATCCCCCTTAGGTGTAGGTATGCCCAGAACCTCTGCAAGTAACTTGAGGGAAGTGTAATGTTTATAGTCACCGAATTTCCAAAGTTGCAGAGTATCAACGTCAAACATCTCCCAAGGACGTTTGCCGGATACATCCAATAGCTCCGGGAATTTTAAGTGATTGATAAGTAATCTTCGGCAGATAAAGGGAATGTCAAACTCACGGATATTATGTCCGCAAAAATGAAATCGGTCAGAGCTGAAATTTTTGTTCAGCAGGGTAACAAACTCTTCAAGCAACAACTTTTCATCATCGCCATAAAAAGACTTGACGCGGAAGGTGCTTTCTTTTGTTTCCTTGTCTAATCGAAAGTAACCAATGCTGACACAAATAATCTTTGCAAACTCTGCATATACACCAGCCCGTTTTAAATAACCATCTTCTGAAGTTTCATTCGCGGTTTTAAGAAAAGAATGTTTTGCGGCCCACAATTCTTTCATAGGCTTACTCAATTGTTCGTGAGAAGAAAATTGAGGCACTGTTTCAATATCAATAAAAATCAAATCCCGGATGTTGATGTGTGACAGCATCAGAAAGAAATTATTATTTAAATTTAACAAGCAATTTGAAATATCCATGCGTAGTATTTGGAATCAAATGCCGATGATGAGAATCGCCATTTCTGTAATAGCAGGAATTGGCACGGAAATTTTTGCCGATTTCCAGCTTCATCGTTCAGCAGAAATTTTATTGGGGATGCTTTTCCTGCTGAATCTTTCTTTTCTGATAGCTGTGATTATCAGCCTGATTAAGAAAGTTGATCTTGTTTACCGCCTGCGCGTATTGAATGGAGTTTCCTTAAATGTCTGCCTGATTTCATTTGGCTATAGTCTTACGTGGCTTTATACCGACAAGAATTATCAAAATCATTTTCAGCTTTTTCTCCAGGAGGAAAATTTCATTGTTGCCAGAATAATAAAGCCACCGTTAGAAAAGGAGAAAGTGATAACGGTAATAGCTCAGGTGGAGGAAGTAAAAAGTGCGAATAACTCCACCGCGACAAAAGGCAATATCCTCATCAATATTTTACGGGACAGTTCCGTTAATGATTTACAATACGGAGATGTAATAGTATTTAAATCGAAGATTGAAGAATTTGATGAGCCTAAAAACCCTGAGGAGTTCAGCTTTAAATTATACCAGAGCTTTCACAACATCTATAACCGCACCTTTTTAAAGCCTGGAAGTTGGAGATTGGTGGCACACGATCACGGGAATTTTTTCATGTCAAATATTTATCGCATCCGGGAATATTTTCTGTCGCTCATCATAAGGTATGTGAAAGACAAAAATGATTTTGCGGTCGCCTCGGCTATCATGCTCGGCTACAATGATTATATGAACGGAGATATTACCCGGGCGTATGCAAGTTCCGGTGCGCTACATGTGTTGAGTGTAAGTGGCTTGCATGTAGGCATTATGTTTTTCATGCTCAACATTTTGCTTAAGCCAATGGATAACCGGGGAAGGAAAATGGTAGTTGCAAAGGCAATAATCATTATTGCGTTTATCTGGTTTTATGCTTGCCTGACAGGATTAAGCCCATCGGTATTGCGATCTGCAGCAATGTTTTCTATGATTCAGGCTGGCACTGTATTAATCCGGAATGTGAACATCTACAATGTAATTTTTGGCAGTGCTTTAGTTTTGATGTTATTCAATCCATTTATTATAACAGAAGTGGGTTTCAAACTGAGTTATCTGGCAGTGCTGGGGATCATTTACATACAACCCAAAATTTCATCACTTTTAGTTATTGGTACAGCCCGAGAACCAAGTTTTAGAAAACAACGATGGCTTTTGAAGCCTTTTTATTTTTTGCGTTATGATTTATGGTGGTTTTTTTTGAAAATAGCTGATTTGGGCTGGCAGATTATTGCTGTTTCAATAGCAGCGCAAATTGCTACCTGTCCGCTCAGCCTGCTTTATTTCCATCAGTTTCCCAACTTGTTCCTGCTTTCAAATCTTGTTGTAATACCGGTAAGTAATTTGATTTTATTCCTTGGCACTGCTTTGTGTGCAGTAGGAGAAATAAGCTTTTTAAATGAAGTGATAGGCTGGTGTTTTAGTCATCTTCTATGGCTGTTGAACAAGTTTATTTTCTGGATAGGCTCTATACCATTCGGACTCATTTCGGGGATAAGTATTACCATGATTGAAATGGCTTTACTTTATTTTCTCATTTTACTTTTATGCTGGTTGACCGAAGAGAAAAAGGTAAAAGTTTTAGTCACCTCTCTTTTAATTGTATTTGGTTTAAGCGTCTTCTATTCCTATGAACAAATTATCAAATCGAGGCAAAAGAAAATTTTTGTGTACAGTGTTCCCAAACAAAGTGCCATTGCCTTTATTGATGGGAGAAAAGTGATGCATGATTTTGATAATGGGCTAATCAGCAACGAAAGTTCGATGCTGTTTCATGTTAAACATCATTGGTGGTATTGTGGGGTGAAGGAAGAAGTAACTTCAGTCGGCAGTACTCAGTTACCTTTCGGGAAACTGATTCTGTTTGAAGAGAAAAAAATTTTGATTGTTGACACTGCATTAGAGAAAAATACATTTGAATTGAAAAACAAGCTAAAGGTAGATCTGGTGGTTCTATCGCACAACCCGAAAGTCTATTTGGAAAACCTGAGCACGCTGGTAGATTTTAATGAAGTGGTATTTGATTCATCCAATAAACTGTGGAGAATTAATTACTGGAAGAAAGATTGCGACAAAATGCAAATCAAGTATTGGAATGTAACTGAGCAGGGCGCGTATGTAAAGGACTTTGGGCAAATACTTATTTAACGCTCCTCAATATTCCTTCTTCTTGTTTGCTGCGGTAGAGATTTGTTTGAGTAATCCCAGTTTACCACTTTGCCATTCGGAAGGGCATTTCGTAAAGGTGTAATTTGTTCTTTGGTGATGTTGTTATAACTCATATCCAGAAACTCCAGTTGCTTCAATGAAGCTAATTTGTCCTTCTCTGCCTCAAAACTCATTTTGAGATTCATGGAGAGATTCAGTTCCTTCAGAGATGAAAGATTTTGAAAATCAGCAGGCAGATGCGTAAAATCATTTGCTTTTAAATCAAGCCACTTAAGATTTTTGAGTTGCGTAAATGAAGCCGGAAAAAAGGAAACAAGATTATTCCTAAGGTCAAGCTTTTCCAGACTTGTTAAGCTCCCAATACAATCGGGAAGTGTATCAATGGCATTATCTTTCAAAGAAAGTGTTCTAAGATTTTTCAACTGACAAAGCTCTTTAGGCAAGGACCTTAATTTCTTATCGCCTTTATTGAAAAAATTGCCATCAAGATTCAAATATTCTAATTGTACCAGATTTTCAATGTCTGCAGGAATGGAGTTGATGTCATTTAATTCAAGATGAAGTGTTTTGAGTTTAGTAAACTGAGAGACACCTCCCGGAAATGCAGTGAGTTTATTCAAGCCAAGATTCAACTCTTCAAGTTCTGTAAGTGCTGAAAAATCAGCGGGTAAAATGGTGAGTGTATTGCCGGCAAGGTCCAGGTATTTTAGTTTTTTCAATTGACCAAAACCAGGGCCAAGATCAGCAATTTTGTTCATACGTGTTCCCATCTCCAAATATCCGAGGTTGAGGTATTCGAGGTTTACAAGCCCACCAAAAGTGATTGGAAGAGAAGTGAGACGATTTGCCTTCAGGTTTAACTTTTTCAACGAAGTAAGTTTGCTGATGTCAAGCGGAAGGTTTTCAATGAGGCATTGGCTTAAATTTAAATCGGTAAGATTTGGAAGCGAGGAGATAGATGCAACAACTTTCAAAACATCCATTGTGAAATTCTGCGAAAGATTAAGCTGTTGCAGACTGGTAAGCTGGCTGAATGACGGAGGAAGAACTTTTATATCGTTTATTGACAGGTCTAATTGTTTCAAACTTTTTACGGCACCAATCTTATCGTTCAGTTCCAGCAAACCGCTGGCAGAAAAATTTAGTTCTTCCACCTGCAGAAACTTTATTCTTTCAAAAACATCATCGTCATAGAGGTAGGCGTTATGCTCTAAGCTTAACACCCGAAGGTTTTTTAATAGCACAAACGAATCGGGTAGCGTCTTTATGTTATTGTCTTTGAGGTTTATTTCCTGCAGCGCTGAAAGCTTTTTAATAGAGTTCGGCAGGGAGGCAAATGTTCCTCCGGTCAAGTTCAGCCGTTTCAGCTTGGGCAACTGTGCAAGTTGGTTGAAAAGAATATTGAGGTCTAAGCTTCGGCATTTTACACAATTAAATTCTTCAAGGTTTTTAAACCTTGTAATATCATCTTTGAGTTGTGTTTTCGGGAAATTGGTGAAAGTGAGCTGCGTAGTGCCGTCAATATTTTTTAAGGCTTCTCCCAGTAAGCGGTTGGCGTTTAGCTCCTCCTCATTTTCAGCGGCCTTTTTAGCTTTCTCAAATTTTTGCAGCAGCACTTTATTGATGGAGTCTTTTTGAGGCTGCGAAAGTTTATCCCAGTCTTCCTGCACAAAATCCTTTTTGCCGTCCTGCTGGGCAACACCCAACAGAAAAGAAAAAGAAAGAAGGAACGAAAAAATCAGGTGGAGCCTTAAAGATTTATTCACGATGTTTTTGGTTTTTTACGAGGCGCTAAATTAGCCGATTAGGTAATTTAAAAAACAAAAGCCACTAATGGGTAAGTTACCATCTGCCTGCCTATGCAGTAAGGCGGGTGTTTCGCTCAAAGCAACTTGGGTACAAACTGCAAGTTCTCTTAACTTAATAGTATTGTTCCGGGGATGAAAACCCAAGCAGAGCGGTTACAGGCTTCTGCTTTGTCATTTCATTTACCGCCACATTTAATTTCGTTACCGTAATTATATATTTCATTGCCGTAACTATTAGTTTCATTGACGTAATTATGAGTTATAGTGCAGTAAGATTAAATTTCTTTATCGTAAGTCTTTACTTCTATTACCGTTAAATTTGATTTCCTTGCCGGTAATATTGGTTTATATACTGTGCGACTAAATTTCTCTACCGTAAGTATTAGATTCTCTACCGTCTTATCTAATTTCCTTACCGTCCTACATAATTTCTTTACCGTTCCATCGAAGTTATACGATTGAATTTGCTTGTTTTTGGATGTTTTAGTTGATTTTATCGATTTTTATGGCTACAATTCAATATATAGCCACGTTTGTGTACGAATGAGTTTGGAATAAGATGGTTCTATCACCCAGATTTGCAAGTGAATGCCTAACAGAGGTTGTGCTGAAATCAGGAACAGAATGGGTGGAAGGAAGAATGTTGAAGTGGTTGGTCGAATCCTCAGTTTCTTCGCAAAGTTGAAAGACCTACTAAAACTTCAAATCTTAATCTAAATTCTCCGGCCTCATTTGCGGAAACAAAAGCACTTCCTGGATAGCTGCGTTGTTGGTCATTAGCATTGCAAGGCGATCAATACCAATTCCAATTCCTGAAACAGGGGGCATTCCGTATTCAAGTGCGCGGAGGAAGTCGTGGTCAATGAACATGGCCTCATCGTCACCGCGCTCCATGAGCTTAGCCTGTTCTTCAAAACGGGCGCGCTGATCGAGCGGGTCATTCAACTCGGTGTAGGCATTGGCAATTTCTTTTCCGTTTATCATCAGCTCAAAACGCTCCACCAATCCCGGTTTGCTGCGGTGCTTTTTTGTAAGCGGGCTTAACTCTTCGGGGTAATCAATGATGAAAGTGGGCTGCACGTAATTGCCTTCGCACTTTCCTCCAAATATTTCATCAATCAATTTTCCTTTACCCATGCTCTTGTCAGTTTCAATATGCAATTGTTTGCACACATTCAACAACTGCTCTTCATTCATTTCACTTACATCGAAACCCGTACATTCTTTAATAGCATCATAAATGGCTACTCTTTTGAAAGGTGCTTTGAAGCTGATGGTTGTATCTGCGAAAGGAACTTCGGTGGTGCCGTGAAGTGTAATGGCGATTCGCTCCATCATCTTCTCGGTGTAATCCATCATCCAGAAATAATCTTTGTAGGCCACATAAAACTCGAGCACCGTAAACTCAGGGTTGTGTGTGCGGTCAATGCCTTCGTTGCGGAAATTGCGGCTGAACTCATACACAAAATCAAAGCCTCCAACAATCAATCGCTTGAGATAAAGTTCATTTGCAATTCGTAAATAAAAGGGAACATCGAGTGCATTGTGATGCGTAACAAAAGGACGCGCAGCAGCACCGCCCGGAATGTTTTGCAAAACGGGCGTATCTACTTCAATAGCATTATGCTCGTTCAGAAAATCGCGAATGGTTTGAATCATTTTAGTGCGCTTCAAAAAAGTTTCGCGCACATGGGGATTCACTACTAAGTCAACATAGCGCTGGCGATAGCGTAACTCGACATCAGAGAAAGCATCAAAGGTTTCACCGTCTTTTACTTTTACCACCGGCAACGGACGCAATGCTTTTGCAAGCACCGTCAATTCCTTTACACGAATGGAAGTTTCGCCTGTTTTAGTAATAAAGGTTTCGCCTTTCACCCCTATAAAATCGCCAATATCAAGCAGGTGGGTTACCACCGAAGTGTAAAAAGTTTTGTCTTCGCCCGGGCAAACATTATCAATACTTACAAAGAGTTGAATCTTTCCTTTCTCATCCTGAATTTTGAAGAACGTAACCTTGCCTTTTGAGTTGATGCTCATAATTCTTCCGGCAATGCTTACATCCTGAAAGTTTTTCTCTACGTCATTATACTCCGAAAGAATTTGCTGTGAGTTATAATTTACTTCAAATGCTGCTGCGGGATAAGCATTTATTCCCAACTCGTTCAGTTTGGTCAGCTTTTCTCTTCTTACAATTTCCTGATCGTTTAGTTCCTGACTCATACTTAAATTTTGGAGGTGCGAAAATAAAAAATCCCTTCGCTTGAAGGGATTTGAAACGCCTTGTGTGAAATGATTTTAAGGAATGGTATCCGAACAAAATGAGGAGCCGTTTATAGGACAGTAGCCAGTTTGTGTTGCGAGCAACGTATCGTTTAAAGAAATGGCGGTGGTTACCGTTTGTGCGGCTCCGGAAGTATTGTAAGCAAACAGAATTAATTCCTGGCCGGGCTTTCCGTTGAACGTATAACTCCAGTTGCTGTTCTTGTGATATTCGGTGGTGTCATTTCCATTTTCATCATAGTAATAGATGATGGTACAATCCGTACAGCCGAGGGTGTATTTTACTTTATACTGTTTTACTGGCGGGTTTTTTTCCTTTTTGCAAGCCGAAAGCACTAAGGCTAAAACGAAAAAAAATAAAGCTGTTTTTTTTATGTGCATGGTTTTAAGACAGGTGTAGTTTATGAATTAAGCTCTTCCTGTAAAAATAATCCTAATTTCTTATTGGCTTCTCTTGCTTTGGGAAGCACCCGCCAAAAGGCATTAAAGACATGAAATTTTTTAGAAAATATTTCCAGTTTCACATCTACACCCTGCTCTTTGGCTTTGACAGCAAAACGGGTTGAATCGTCCAGAAGCATTTCCTCTTCACCTACCTGTATATAAATCGGAGGTAGTTTACTAAGGTCGTGAAAGATGGGTGAAGCGTAAGCCACTTTGGTGTCAGCATCGCCCAAATAATTTTTGCTCCAGATAGGGAAACCCTCAGCCACCAGCATAGGGTCTTCATCGTGCTTAGTATGGTAAGAGTCTCCACTCATACTCAAATCAAGCCAGGGGGAAAGAGCGATGGCGCACTTTGGTAGCAGAATACCTTTATCGCGGAGATAGGTGAGGGTGCAAATAGTAAGTCCCCCTCCTGCCGAGTCACCACCAAAGCAAATGTTTGTGTTCAAAAAGCCCTTTTGCAGCAGCCAAAGGTAAACAGCAGTTGCATCTTCAACAGGAGCCGGATATTTAAATTCGGGAGCTAAGCGGTAATTGATGGATAAAGCAGTTATTCCGCTGTATTCGGCAATTTTAGAAACCAAGGCACGGTGTGTATTTATAGAACCTGTTGCATAGCCCCCTCCATGAAAGTAAAGTAACACTTTAGATTCATCGGCACCGTTAGGAATAACCCACTCGCTCTTTATACCTTCAATGATTTCTTCTTTATATCCGAATCCTTTCAGTTGTGTATTAAATCTTCCAGCAACCTTTTCAAATCCTCTGCGGGCGAATTCGATATTGTTATAGTCTGTCCGGCTCTTAATTCTGCGCAGTAGTTTTTTTATGAAGAAAAGGCGGATGACAGACATAGAATTTATTTAGATGGCGATTTTATTTCTTCCGCCAGCATCAATAACTGAAAACCGAGTGTAAGACTTCCTCTTTCAATTTCAACCTTAGCACGCAGGTGAATAGCTTTCTCTAAAGCAGCAGCATCATTTTTATGTTCATTAAAAATATCCTGAACAAATTCTGTTTTGCGCAACTCACTCAATTCTTCAGCAGCAGGAAAAGTATGCAGCGAAGCTACCTGTGCCACATCATTTGCTGAAAGATATTTTGAGTGAAGAATGTTTTCAGGAAGCGCATTCCACCCAACCCCCACTTCGTTTGCCATTTTAAAACCCGGCACTGAAATGATATTCTCTGCACCCACACGCGCCCAGAATTGTTTTCCCATTCGGGCAATGTAATTCATCTTCAACGGGTCAATGCTGCCTTCTGCGTTCAGCACTTTTTCATCTATGTGAATCATCTTCACTTCGCACACTACTAAGTTGCCTGCCCCTCCGTCCTTTCCTGTTTCTATCACCTCTATTACCACGCATTCGAATTGTACATAACATTCGGCAACGCGAGGAGGGCGAACCGTAATTGAAGGCACCGGGGTTAATCCGGATTTTGAAAATTCATTTACTCCTTTTTCATACATGTGTGCTGCCAGGTTCATCTGGTACAGCATATCGTAGTTAGGGATGTTTACCACACATTCTTTTACTTCCAGCACATTGTCGTGTGTGTTTTTAGTAGCACCTGTTCTTCCGCTACGGGCAGGAGAAAAAACAAGCGTTGGCGGGTTGGAGCCAAAGCAGTTGAAAAATGAAAATGGGGCCAGATTTGCAACTCCGTTTGTATCAATCGTAGAAACAAAAGCAATGGGTCGTGGTGCCACGGCATTCAGCAGGTGCTCGTGAAGTGTGGGAAGCGGAATTCCTGAGGGAAGAATGGAAACCATATCAGTGATTAATGAATTGATAAACTGCCGGAACTATAACTCCGGTAGAAAGTAAAGCAATGAAAATATTTCTGTGCTTGATTTCCTTGTGGCGAAGAAGAATTACGTTTATAATCATCATCACTACAAACCAAAGCGCTAAAAAGATTAAGCGGGTAGTATCGGCTGCAGGCGCAAAATCATGTTCTCTCCCCAACGCCTGATGCGCAATTTCGAACATGGTGCGGGCACCCGCTGCCATTATAAACAGGAGTAGAAGAAGAAGGTAATATCTAATTCCCATTGAATAGTTTTAGATAATCCTCTAAAGGCTCTAGACCAACCTCCTTTCTTCTTTCATCTACCTGCTTAGGTTCTTTTAAACGAGCAGGGTGCATTTTGCCTGTATTTTTATCCTCACGCATCTGAGTTCCGTAAAGTTGTTCACGATTAGTATTCATCATTACCCTGTCATATAAATAAGCGTAGTTAGATTTAGATGCTTTGCTTTGTTTAACTTTTTCTTCTAATGCTATTAACACCTGTTTTTGAAAAGTGGTGTCATCATCCTGATGTTGAACTAACAGCCAGAAATGAAACGAACCTGATTTTCCTACTAAATCGTAATCAGGAAAACCATGTGCATTGAAAATTTTTTTGAGCGGCTTGTTATGTATGGAGTCAAGCACCCAAAAACCGGGAATGAAAACTGAATCACAGCCCACCTTCACTTTTAGCCCATCGTTATTTCGAAGTAATTGATCTGAATTTGCCATTTCTGCTAACTCTTTTAAAAGGGCAGAATCAATTATTGCCCGGT
>JAZKEP010000036.1:0-19942 GCA_040387015.1 Bacteroidota bacterium | reverse complement strand
TACAAAGTGCTTTAAACCGGGCTCTAACCGCGGTAAAAGGGCAGAATCAATTTGAGCAGATAAAGTTCCCTGAATGAAAAGGAAGAGAAAAAGCAATTTCATAATGCAGGCAAAATTTTCCCTACACAGTCTCCAAAACCTATACGAACTCCGTCTTTCTCGCAATAACCTCTCATTACAACAGTATCATTATCCTGAATAAATTTTCGTTCCGTTCCATCTGGCATTTGAACCGGATTTTTTCCCTGCCAGGTAATTTCCAGCATGGAGCCATAACTATCTGGCGTAACCCCGCTGATAGTTCCGCTGGCATATAAATCGCCCACTTTTGTGTTGCAGCCATTTACAGTGTGGTGGGCCAATTGCTGCGCCATATTCCAATACATGTACTTGAAATTGCTGCGCGAAACGGTTTTGCCTTTTCCGTTTTCAGGAACAATAGCCACTTCTAAGTTGATGTCGTAATTCTTCTTCCCTTCAAATTTCAAATAGGGAAGAACTTCGGGTTCCTGAGTTGGGGACTCTACCTTAAATGGCTCAAGTGCTTCGAGGGTAACAATCCATGGCGACATAGTAGAACCGAAATTTTTTGCCAGGAAGGGACCCAGCGGGACATACTCCCACTTTTGAATATCGCGCGCACTCCAATCGTTGAACAGCACCATGCCGAAAATATAATCCTCGGCATTAGCGGTTGAAATGCTTTCGCCCAACTCAGTTGACTTTCCTGTAATGAATCCCATCTCCAATTCAAAATCTAAAAGCCGCGAAGGGCCGAAAGAAGGGGCAGGAGCATCTTCTGCTTTTGTTTGCCCCTTGGGGCGATGAATAGGAGTGCCGGTTACAACAATAGAAGAAGCACGACCATGATAACCTACCGGAAGATGAAGCCAGTTGGGCAGTAATGCATTTGCGGGGTCGCGAAACATGGTACCCACATTGGTTGCGTGTTCTTTACTCGAATAAAAATCGGTGTAGTTGGGAATAAACACAGGCATGTGCAGGAGAGCCTCGCTTTGTTTTGCAAAAGCTTTCGATTTTAATTCGGCATTGTCGCGCAGCTCGGTATTTTCTGAATTCAGTAAATCAGAAATCCGTTCGCGAACAGCACTGGTAACAGGTTTGCCAAGAGCAATAAACCAATTGAGCAGATTACGCGAGAAAACACTTTTGTCAAAATCAATTTTATCGAATAAGCCCGCTTCGGCAAGTGCCGACAAATCGAGAATGAAATCACCGATAGCCACACCCACTCTGGGTGATTGTTCTTTCGTTTGGAAAATTCCGAATGGTAAGTTTTGAATTGGGAAATCGCTTTCGGGGGTTACCTCCACCCACGATTTTAAACTGGGATTATTGGCTCTGCTCATACGTCAAAATTCCAATCATTTTCGTTACCTCCAAATTTTTTTCTGCTTTCTGCCTTTTCAATTTGCCGCTCAATAATTAAGTCGGCCATCACCGTAGCTGCATCTGCATCTGAGTTTTGCAACGTTTCGAATAGCTTCTTTTCACTTATGTCAATGCGATATAAAATCCATTTCAGCTTCTCTATGTCGCGATGCAGAAGCTCCTCAATCCTTTGAATAAGCAATTGACGAATGGCTCGAAATTTTTCATCGTTATTGTTAGAATCAGGCAGTAGGGTTTCATCCAGCTCAAACGAGTCAACTAAACTTTTCGGTATTTCCATGATTTAGATTTGTAAGTTGTCTTTGTCAAGAACTCCTAAGCCGAATAAAGCAAAATCATATTTCACAGGATCTTTGGAATCAAGGGTCTTTAAGTTTTCGGTTAATTCAAGAACAGTTTCCCAATCGGTTTGCTTACGCTTTATTAATCCGAGTTTTCGGGCCACACGGTCCACATGCACATCCAGCGGAATTAAAAGTTGTGAAGGTTTGATCTGTTTCCACAAGCCAAAATCCACTCCGTTTTTATCGTTGCGCACCATCCATCGTAAAAACATGTTCATGCGTTTACAGGTACTTCCACGGACAGGTGTAGCTACATGCTTGCGTGTGCGGTGAGGAAAATCTTCCAGTGAGAAAAAGTTTTCATGAAAACAGGCAAGTGCAGTTTCTGTATTCAATCCAACATTCCATTTATCCTTTCTTCCTGTAAAAGCATTTTCTAATGAGTCATGCTTGTTGTAATGCTGCTTCAGAAATTCAATAAAGTAAAGTACATCAGTAGCATTAAAGGTGCGGTGCTTAAAATCCAGCAAGCGGTTTAAATCTTTCTCTTTATGATTTGTGATAAAATCATGCGGAGCATTATCCATCAATAACATTAATCTGTTTGCCGATGTAATAATGGACTTTCTGTTTCCCCAGGCAATGGTTGCTGAAAAGAAAGCCGCTATCTCAATATCCTGTTTTTTCGAAAACCTGTGTGGGATGCTGATAGGATCATTTTCAATAAAAAAGCCGGAGTTATATTCAGCATATTTCTTCTCTAAAAGATTATAAACAAAATCGCGCGTCATCTTTTGTTTGGTTAATCAAAGAAATGTTTTGATTTGCTTGCAATATTTATCGAAATATTATCTTTAATCATTCTTTCAACAAATATATCAGCTATGAACTCAAGATTAATTAGAAGCATACTGGCCACAAGTATGGTGATGCTGTTTAGTGTTTCCCAGATTTCCGCACAAAGTAAAGATGAAACAAAAGCCCGCGAAGCACTTGCGAAAGCAATGACCCAAACCGACCCTGCAAAACGGTCGGAAGGAATAAGCAAAGCTAAAGAAGGCTTTATGAAGGCAGGTATGAAACCACAGGAAGTTTCGGCTATTGTAGGCGAAGCGTATTTGGAGAAAGGTGACCTGGTAAATGCTACCAACTCTTATAACGCTTCTACCAAGGAGTTGAAAAAAGAAGGATTGAAGAAAGTTGCGGAAGCATATGTAGAGCAGGGGTTTAATGAAGATGATAAAGCGCAGGCAAAAAGCCTGAACAAAGCGATGAGTCTGTTCGGCAAATCGGATGCTGCAAAGGAAGGCGCGCGGATGATTGGCGATCGTTTTTATGAAAAAGGGATTAGTGCTTATCCAAAAGCAATAGAATACTATGTAGTAGGAGATGGTGCTGTAAAAATTGAACAAATAGCGAAAGAGTATTTTGAAAAAGGCGGAGAGAATGAAATAAAGGCGGCTGAAACCTATTTAAAATTGAAGAATGCCGATGGTGCAAAAAAAGCGGGTGATATATATTATAACAGAAATGAATTTGGTAAAGCTATTGAAGCTTATTTGAGCGGTGGGGTGGAAGAAGGTATTCAGAAGTATGCGGATTACTTATATGCCGAACACAGGAACGAAGAAGCGGACAATCTGATTATGAGATTGGGAGATGCTTATTCAGAACAAAAGAACGATGAGGCAGTTGAGAAGCTGGCTGCACGAACCATGAACAAAGGAAGCTATTTGTTGGCTTCGAAGCTTTACGACAAAGCGGGTAACGTAACTATGGGTGATAAGTGCCGGGCTTACGATGCGCTTATTGAATTTCGCTTAGATGAGGCAAAAGGTTTATTCAGTGCCAGCAGCGATTTAGCCTCTCTAAAAATGGTGACCGATAATGAAAAGGCATTAACTCCATTGCAATATCTGGCTGAGAACATGGAAGACTTGATGAAAAATGCCCCGTTTGTAAATTTAATTACCGACAGTGTAACAGGCAAAAGTGTTCCTTCATCGGATGATCAAAAAATGAGGGAAGAATATTACAAATCTATCCGTGAGCAAATCATTAAAAATGTAAATGATATAGCGGTTAACTATGCTAAACTAAGCGATGTTAATCTGAAGAAGTATGTAAGGCAGCGTTTTCTGAGATATGGAGCGGTGCGAAGTATTCTTGATACCGAAACCTTTGCGGTAAAGAAGCTAAAGGCGGATATAAAAATTAAGGACCTGGTTCTTTAAGAGATTTTTTAATAAGTAAAAAGCCCGACCGAGTTATCGGCCGGGCTTTTTATTTTTATGCAAGTGCCTGTTTCAAATCCTCCAGCAAATCTTCTACATCTTCTATTCCAATACTCAGGCGAAGAAGATTATCTACCACTCCAACTCTTTCCCTCTCAGCTTTGGGAACCGAAGCATGAGTCATGGTAGCGGGATGGTTAATGAGCGATTCAACACCGCCTAATGATTCAGCCAGGGAGAAAACTTTGAAAGAGGATGCCAGCTTAAAGGTGTCTTCAACAGTTGCATTTTTTAAGACTATTGAAATCATTCCACCAAAATCCTTCATCTGTTTTTTGGCGATTAGATGGTTCGGGTGGTCTTCGAAACCGGGCCAGTAAGTTTTTTCAATGCGCGGATGTGTTTTAAGAAATTCGGCAATCAACCTTCCGTTGTAGCAATGACGTTCCATTCGGAGATGCAACGTTTTAATTCCGCGTAATACAAGAAAGGAATCCATAGGGCCGGGGTTAGCTCCGCAGGAGTTAAGAATAAAATAAAGCTGCTCGTATAATTTATCGTCATTCATCACCAGTGCACCCATCACCACATCGCTGTGGCCGCCTAAATATTTGGTAACGGAGTGCATCACAATATCAGCGCCCAGCAGCAAAGGAGTTTGCAAGTAAGGAGAGGCAAAGGTATTGTCAACGGCCAGCAGTATATTTTTCTCCTTAGCTATTTTTGAGCAGGCTTCAATATCTACAATCTGCATCAAGGGATTGGTAGGCGATTCTATCCAAATCAGTTTTGTTTTTTCGGTAACATACTTGCGAATGTTCTGCGCATCGGTAAGATCAATGAAATGAAATTTGATGCCGTATTTTTCAAATACCTTGGTGAACATGCGGTAGGTGCCGCCATATAAATCATCGCCCGTAATTACTTCATCGCCCGGGCTTAGCAGTTTTATAACCGCATCGGTAGCGCCCATGCCGCTGCTGAAACACAAACCATGTTTTCCTTCTTCAAGTGCTGCAATATTTTTTTCCAAAGCTGTGCGCGTTGGGTTTTTTCCTCTTGCATATCCATAGCCTTTATTTTTCCCCGGAGATTCCTGCACATAAGTGGAGGTTTGGTAAATGGGAGTCATGATAGCTCCTGTGCTTGGATCAGGTTCTAAGCCTGCATGAATTGCTTTGGTTCCGAATTTCATAATGTAAAACGATTTGTGGG
Organism: Bacteroidota bacterium; assembly: GCA_040387015.1. Taxonomy (GTDB): domain Bacteria; phylum Bacteroidota; class Bacteroidia; order Chitinophagales; family LD1; genus Bog-950. The sequence continues at coordinate 14,796 of JAZKEP010000036.1, read as the reverse complement.
CGAAGATAGAATTCAATCAAATCCCTTCACCATAAAAATTATTACTTTCAATTTTCAAACCTTTTTCATGAAACAAATTTTTACACTGCTGCTAAGTGCTGCATCTTTTCTTACAGTTTTTGCACAGCCCGATGGCTCAAGCCGTTCCACTCTTAACCCTGCTCTTTTTCCTTTTTATCATGGCATAGCATCGGGCGATCCGCTGAGCGACCGTGTTATTCTCTGGACCCGTATTACGCTTGATCCTGCGGTGGATCCTGTTTCGGTGGGATGGCAGGTTTCTACCGATACTTCTTTCAATACTATTGTTGCGAATGGAAACACCACTACCGACAGCACAAAGGACTATACTATTAAAGTAGATGCCACCGGATTGCAACAGAACACCTGGTATTATTATCGTTTTACTTATGATACACTAAAATCAATAACCGGCAGAACGCGCACGCTGCCCACCGGAGCGGTCAACAACCTTCGCTTTGCCGTGGCCAGCTGCCAGGATTATCAGGATGGATATTACAATGCCCATCGGCATTTAAGTCAGCGAAACGATATTGATGCTGTTTTGTTTTTGGGAGATTATACGTACGAAGGGGGCGCTAATGTAAACGTGGTTGGTGGCCGTTTTCACGAGCCGAGCAGTAAAACGATTCAGTTGAATGAATACAGAATGCGCCAATCGCTTTATCATTTAGATCCGGACCTGCAGGCAGCGCATCAGCAGTATCCGTGGATTTGCGTTTGGGACGACCACGAAACTGCAAATAACTCTTACGCTGAAGGTGCAAAGAATCACACTATAAATGACGGCCCCTGGTATGACCGCAAAGTGAATGCTATAAAAACATATTATGAATGGATGCCTATTCGTCAGCCGGATATTGCGGATACTTTCAAAATTTTCAGACGGTTTACCTGGGGCGACCTGGCCGATTTGAATATGATTGATACCCGCTTATACGACCGCGACAGACAAGTGACCACCGCGCAATTTGTTCCCACCACCGATACAACTATACTTGATTCAACGCGCAATATGTTGGGGCCTGTGCAGTTTGATTGGCTGAAGAACAACCTAAGTAACTCCACGGCTAAGTGGCAGATATTGGGGCAGCAGGTTATTCTGGCCCCGCTGATTATTCCTCCCGGATTTACGGGGCCCGAACCGGTGATGATAAACTCCGATCAGTGGGATGGCTACCCCTTCGACCGGCAAAAACTTTATGACCATATTCTGAATAACAATATTCAAAACGTGGTGGTGTTGACGGGTGATATTCATACGGCCTGGGCAAATGATTTGCCTTTGCCCGGTTACGATGCGCAAAACCGTAATAACTCGGTAGGGGTGGAGTTTGTTACCCCGAGTATTTCATCGGGTAATGAGTTGCCGCAGCTTATTACTGCGGGCACTATCTATGGGCTGGCCGATTATGTTCGGTATGTGGAGTTAAGCCTGCACGGATATTATGTGTTGGATATAACCCCTGCACGCACCCAAGGCGATTTTGTTTATGTATCCAATGTTACTTCGCAAAACTATACGGTCAGTTCAACGCCTTCGTGGTATGTAAATGATGGGGATAGATTTTTGCAGGCGGCAAGCGGCCCTTCAACCGCGCTGAATACTTATCCTGCGCTGGCACAAAGGCCTTCTTTAAACACTGCAATCAGCAAGCTAACCGATAACATTACTACTATCTCTATTGCTCCGAATCCTTTTTTCGATGAAGTGGTTATTCAGTTTGATGTGCAAAAAGCGGAAGAGCTAACGCTGCAAGTTTTCAACTCGAGCGGAAAGCTGATGACAAAGGCTAATCTCGGTTTGTCGAACATAGGAACCAACTATGCCGTGTTCAATGGCAGTAATTTTCCTTCGGGCTATTACCGCGTTGAGCTTACCGGAAAGAGCCGTTCGATTGGCAAAGCGGTGATTAAGGTGAACTAAAGCCAAGGCCTACAAACAGCAAAGCACTCCTTTCTTCCTGATTCTTTCAATTATCTTTCAAAAAGTGATATAAACCTCCTTCAAAGGGAGGTTTATGCGCTTCTAGGCCACTATTCCCAACTTCTTGGAGGCAGTTTTCAAAGCTTAAGTTTCTAACTTTTATATTAAAATTAGTAATTCAGTTATTCAAATCAGAAATTCTTACATAAAAATAATTACATTATATAAGTAAGTCAGAGATATAGCTAAGAAAATATAAGACATTGCTAACCATGTATTTATATTGGTTAGGAATACGTTTTATTTTTCAATGAAAATAATTTGCTTATTTAGCAAAATGACCTATTTTAGCCTTGGTAAAACCTAAACTATGGCTCGCAGAACAGTAAAGATTGAAATTCCCATTGGCTATCCCGAAAAGTATACCCACCTGATACAAAGAATTTGGGGCAAGCATGTAGAACTGGGGCCTTCCAGCCCGTTTTTCAATAACCCGATGATAGATATGAGCAAATTTGAAGCGAATATGCAGCAGGCGCTTGAGCTTCGCGAACAAGCTATAGAGCATCATGAAAAGGGAGAAGTGCTGATGCAGCAGAGCCGGCAACTGTTGGGGGTAGATAAGGGCCAAACGATTAACACCCCCGACACGCTCTATTATTTTACCGATATAATTAAACGCATTTTACGGGTAAAGCATATCGGTATTGAAGAGATGCTGAGTTCATGGGGGTTCAATGTTATTATCCGCCAGGCTAAAAATCCGGTGCGGAAAAAGAAAGCAGCCGCCAGCGGACAATAAAAAAACTACCGATAAAATTCCCCGCGCTCCGGTTTGCACATACTAATCGCATTCCTATTTTCGTTTAAGTAAAAACAAATAACATGAAAACCAGTTGGAAAGTATTATCAATTATAGGTGTTACCTTAATGATGCTTGCAAGTTGCAGTAAATTCAAAAAAACAGATGATACGGCCGACCCTAACGCCAAACAGCATAATGATGATGTATCGAACACGAAGAACGAATCGGATAACTTAAATACCGAAATCAATAACGTGCTTACCAGAACTTCGGGTTTTGGAAAGAAAGAAGGATTGCAGGCAGCAAGCATTTGCGGAGCAAGCATCGACAGCAGCGGTCAGTATAATACTATACCTACGGTGATTATAAATTTTGATGGTGTTACAGCCTGCGGGTCGCCAAGCCGCATAAGAGGCGGGCAGGTTAAAGTGGAATTGATTCAAGGCAGCAGTTGGAGTGCGCGGGGTGCAAAGCTGCGAGTTACACATATTGATTATAAAGTAACGTTTGTAAATCTGAATAATCACTTCGTTAACTTTAATGGAATAAAATACCTGACCAACGTGGATGGCTTTGACGGTATTGCCTATTACCTGACCGGTGCAGTAACGGTGCGCATTAAAGAAAGAACCGATAATATGACCGTAACTTTCGAAAACGGCCAAACAGCTTCTTGGAACTCGGCCCGCCTGAGTACCTGGCAGGTTACAGGTTACGTGAACATAACGGCTACGGTAAATGGCGATACTATTATTGGCGGTAAATTCATAGACTCCTGGGGCGTTACCCGCTTTAATACCAACTTTCTTACCGAAATGAATACACCCTGGAAATCGGGCACTACCTGCGGCTGGTGGAAACCAACTCAAGGAAGATACACCAGCGTAACCGATAATTTTACTGTAAGCGCAACTTTTGGCGTGGACAGAAACGGCAACGCCCTTAATTCGGGCTGCCCCGGTTACCTTAAGCTGGACTGGACTATACTTTCCAGCAACACCAGCGGAGAAGCGGTTATCCAGTATTTCTAATACAGGCGGATGGATGTTATCCTGATTATTCTTGCCATCGTTCTGTGCATTATCGGCATTGTGGGAAGCGTGTTGCCTGCGCTGCCGGGCCATCCTCTTAATTATATAGCCATGTGGTGTGTGCAATGGGTTTATCATCCGTTCAGCAATACGGTCCTCACTGTTTTTGGTATTCTCACGGTAGTAGTAATCCTGTTCGATTACTTGATGCCGGTATGGTGGGCGAAAAAATACGGGGCCACCCGCCAGGGAATTATCGGCAGCATAATAGGTATGCTCTCAGGCATCTTTTTTACACCCATCGGAATGATACTCGGCACCCTTGCGGGAGCCATTATAGGCGATATGCTTGCCGGCAGAACCGGACCTGAAGCCGCCCGCTCCGGAATGGCTACCCTTATCGGCACTTTTGTAGCGGTTGGCGTTAAAGTGCTTCTTGCCGGAATAATGACTTCTTATATAATGTATGAGTTAATTGCAAAGCTGCTGAGTTAAGCGCTCGCTGACTTATGTAAAAACACGCATTGTCCTTTCCTACAACTTAAAGTCTGTGCTGGTTATTCTCGTTGCGTACTGTGTTGTACAAAACCTACCCGATAACCTGGAAAACAGGCAGGTTGTAATCTACCTGAAAAATACAAAAAGCATCTTTTAAAATTCCGTCTAAACAGGTATTTGCATAGTGTTATACAAGGTTAGGCATGTAAAATAATTTCCCGCATTAGTATCCTTTGCTTTTTTCCTGCGTAAGCGATTTATGATAAACGAGGTCATCATGAACAATACTTACGCGGAGAAATACTTTGCACCAGGCAGAAGGCTAACTGAGCTATCCCTTTCTTATGGATGGAAACTGCTCACGGCAACTGTTATTCTTATTGCTTTTGCAACTCAAACTTCAGCACAACCACTTACTACCACTCTATCCTCTAACTCACAAACCCTGGCGCAAATGCTTGCCGGCCCGGGCGTTACCATCAGCAACTATACACTTAACTGTGCTGCCAACGGCTCAGGAACTTTCAATAATACCAGCTCTAACCTCGGCCTTAATGGTGGAGTGGTTCTTTCTTCGGGAAGAGTTTCGAATATTCCGCAGGCGGCCAATGTTTTTGCCTCTTCGCAATTTACACTTACCGGTGATGCACAACTTTCGACTCTTACAGGAGGAACTGTCTATGACCCTTGTGTTTTAGAATTTGACATTGTTCCTCAAGGTCCGTTTTTACAGTTTGATTATGTATTTGCTTCAGAAGAATATCCTGAGTGGGTATGCTCGCAGTATAATGATGTGTTTGGATTCTTTATCACCGGACCCGATCCGGGCGGTGGACACTTTACAAGCAAAAATATTGCTTTGATACCCAGCACTACTTTGCCGGTTGCTATCAATACCATTAATCCGGGAGGTCCGGGATCTAATGCCGGTGGAGGAACCTGTAACGGAACTAACCAGAGCTTGGCTTACACCTCTCTGTTCGAGAATAACCTTTCACCTGTTAACCCTAACATCGTGTATGATGGAATGACCAAAGTGTTAACCGCTTCTTCACCGGTGGTTGCCTGCCAGACTTACCATTTAAAAATTGCTATTGCCGATGTAGCGGACAGAATTTATGACTCGGGAGTATTTCTCGATGCATATTCTTTCACTTCGGGCAGCGTAACTGTTTCTGCAACTGCGCAACTTAATTATGCCGGTTATTCTTCGGCTTATGAAGGCTGTGTGGGTGGTTCTTTTACGCTTACTCTTTCTCAGGCTCAGGCTACGGACATGAATGTTCCTATCACTATTACAGGAACAGCAACAAACGGAACTGACTATACAACTATTCCTTCAACCGTAGTAATTCCGGCCGGCCAGTTATCGGTAACCATTAATATGGATCCTCTGGTAGATGGAATTACCGAAGCTGCCGAAACAGTAACTATCAGCATACCTGATGTTTGCACCGGCCTGGCTTCTTCCAGCGCTACACTTACTATTCAGGATGATGTTCCTGCTAACATTACAGCAGCAGACTCTACCCTTTGTGCCGGACAATCTACCCAACTAACTGCCAGCGGAGGATTAACTTATAGCTGGACTCCTGCAACAGGATTAAGCAACGCAACTATACCAAACCCGATAGCCACTCCCGCTGTTACAACTACTTATATTGCTACTATGGTTTGGGGAGCCTGCATAAAAACAGACAGTGTAACTGTTTATGTAAGCAATCCGCTTATTACTATGAGCCCGCTTCCCGGAACATCGGTTTGCAATGGAGGAACCGTGCAAATTACTGCGAATCCTTCGGGTGGAGTTTCTCCTTACAGTTTCTTGTGGAGCAACGGAGCTGTAACGCCTGATATTACGGTAGCAACTGGAGGTACTTATGTAGTAACTATTACAGATGCTTACGGTTGTACGTCCAGCTTATCTCAACCCGTTATGATTTCTAACCTAAGCATGTCAGGAACTACTACAAACGTTTTCTGTATGGGAGGAAATAACGGGGCTATTGATATAACCGTTAGCGGAGCAAATGCTCCCTTTACATACGATTGGGGTGGTGGAATTACCTCGCAGGATAGAACCAACCTGCTTGCAGGAACTTATTCAGTAACAGTAACCAATACAGTGGGATGTTCAGTAACGGCATCGTATACTATTACTCAACCCGCTTCTAATCTTACTACCTCAGCTACCAATACTGCTGTATCTTGTAACGGTGGCAGCAACGCGTCAATCAGTTTAACAGCAATTGGTGGCGTATCTCCTTATACCTATATATGGAGTAATGGAGCTACTACCGATGACCTTTCGCTTTTATCCGCAGGTTCTTACTCTGTAACCGTAACCGACTTAAACGGATGTACAGCTTCAAGAACAATAAATATTACACAACCTTCGGCATTAACTACTTCTGAAACGCACGTAGACCAAAATTGCTTTGGGCAAAGTATCGGTTCAATAAATTTATCGGTGAGCGGTGGCGTAGCACCTTATTCATATGCATGGAGTAATGGAGAATCTACACAGGATATTGATACGCTTACAGCGGGTAGTTATTCAGTAACCGTTGCAGACAGCAATAGTTGCGTAGTAAACAGAAGTATTACAATTGCTGAACCAACAGCAATTTCAGCAACGCCAACAGCAACTAATCCTTCATGTTTTGGAAGTGCCAGCGGTTCAATAAGTTTAAGCGTTAGCGGTGGAACTGCCGGTTATACTTATTCATGGAGTAATGGCGCAGCAACTCAGAATATTTCTTCATTAAGCATAGGTACATTTACAGTAACAGTTAGCGATGCCAACTTGTGTACTGGTACCGCAACAGCCACGCTTACTCAGCCGGTTGTGCTTAGTGCATCTACCACACGAACCAACGTAAGTTGCAACGGTGGCAGCAACGGAACAATTACCTTAACTGTTGCCGGTGGAACATCTCCTTACTCTTTCAATTGGGGTGGAGGTATCACTACTCAAAACAGAACTTCACTCATTGCAGGAACTTATACAGTAACGGTAAGCGATAATAACGCGTGTACAGCTACTGCTTCGGCAACAATTACACAGCCTGCCGCCTTGGCAATAAATAATGTAACCACCAATGTTTCCTGTAACGCAGGAAGTAATGGTTCAATCAATATTACAGTAAGCGGGGGTGTTTCTCCATACACTTATAATTGGGGTGGCGGTGTTACCTCCGAAGATAGAAACAGCCTTGCTGCCGGAACGTACAATGTAACAGCAACTGATAGCCGGAGCTGCACCATCACTTCTTCTATAAACGTTACACAACCTACTGCACTTGCCTTCAGCGAAACGCATAATAACGTAACCTGTAACGGGGGTAATACCGGCTCTATAAATGTTACAATCAGCGGTGGTACTTCTCCTTATACCTACAATTGGAATGGCGGAGTTACAACCCAGGACAGAACTAGTCTTACCATCGGAACCTACACATTAACCACAACCGATGCTCGGGGATGTACGGTGTCGGGTTCTGCTACCATTACTCAGCCTGCAATCATTTCTATAGCTCCTGCTGTTACCGATGCAACTTGTGCACCGGGTAATAATGGAGCAATTGATATTACAGTTACCGGAGGTTCTTCGCCATATACTTTTAATTGGGGGGGTGGAATAACAACGGAAGACAGAACAGCTCTTTTTGCAGGAACCTATACAGTAACAGTAACTGACAACAGCAGTTGCACAGTTGCAAGAGCCATTTCAGTTTCTCAAATTGGTATAGGCATGAGCCTTTCGCCAAGTGTTACGAATGTAACTTGCTTTGGCGAAAATAACGGAGCCATAAATATCACCGTAACGGGTGGTAATCCTCCGCTCTCTTACAACTGGACCAACGGAAGTATAACCGAAGATGTTACCTCGCTTACTGCAGGGAATTACGCTATAACGGTGACCGATGGATTAGGATGTTCTGCAATTTCAGGAAGTGTAGTCACAGAGCCTTCGGCTATTGATATTTCCTTAAACAAAACAGATGTACGTTGCTTTGGAGAAAGCAGCGGAAGCATTCTTACTACCGTTAGCGGAGGTGCCGGTTCTTACGTTTATAATTGGAGCAACAGCAGCAGCGCGCAGAACTTGATAAACATTCCTGCAGGCTCTTATGATTTAACGGTATCCGATGCAAATGCATGTTCGGCTTCTGCACTGGCAATTATTGTTGGTCAACCATCTACTGCGGTGTTGTTGTCTTCAACTTCAACCAATGTTTCTTGTAATGGCGGAAATAACGGTGGGGTGACGCTAACCGTTAGCGGAGGAACACCAAGCTACACTTTCAACTGGAGCAACGGAAGTATCAGTCAAAACCTTAGTAGTGCTGTTGTGGGAACATATACAGTAACAGCTACCGATGCGAATACCTGTTCATCAAGTCTTACAGCCACAATAACACAACCAGGCGTTGCCTTGTCGGTGAGTTTAGCAACTTCAAATTTAGCGTGTAACGGGGTGAATACCGGTTCTATAACTACTACACCTGCCGGTGGAACTTCTGGCTATACATTTGATTGGGGCGGTGGGGTTACCAGTCAGAACAGAAGTTCACTTGCAGCCGGAACATATTCGGTAACAGTAACGGATAATAATGGATGTACAACGGATGCTTCTGCTTCCATAACACAGCCTACTGCTGTTAATGTTACAACTGCATCTACCAATGTTACTTGTACTCCCGGAATGAATAACGGAACGATTACTTTAACCGTAACCGGTGGCACAGGAGCCTATGGGTTTAACTGGAACGGTGGTATCACAACACAAAACAGGACAGGTCTGGTCTCTGGTACGTATAATGTTACAGTTAGTGATGCTAACCTATGTACAGTATCAAGGTCGATAACTATAACTCAACCGAACCCGTTAACAATCACTCTTAACTCGGGAACCAGTGTTTGTGTTTCACCAACAGGAACTGCTACAGTGGTTACAAATAGTTCTGGTACGGAACCCTATAATTATTTATGGTCGAATGGGGGAACTACTAAAACAGTAAATGGGCTTGCCCCGGGTTATATATCAGTTGTAGTAACCGATGCTGCGGGTGCCTGTGCTGCGGTGGATTCTATTTATGTAGGATTAAGCGGTAATAATACAGATGCAACCTTTTCTATATCGGGTGATTTTTGCGGACCAGGTGCCACTGTAATTTACACACATGTTGGATCGAACAATACGATAACACATGAATGGAATTTCGGGGATGGCACTCCTTCCTCTAACTTTACCAGTCCGTCTCATACTTATGCAGCCCCTGGCATTTATACTGTAACACATATAGTGAACCGAGGATTTTGCAGAGATACTGCCGATGCACCGACAACTATTTTCCAAAGGCCTATTCTTTCCTCTGTTAATACAAATGTTGCCTGCAACGGTGCAGCAAATGGAATAATAGATTTAACTGCCGGAGGTACTCCACCGTTTACATATAACTGGAATGGCGGAATTACTACCGAAGACAGAAGCGGTCTTGCACCGGGCACTTACACAGTAACAGTTACAGATCCTAATGCATGTACTACTACCGCTTCAGCAACCATTACGCAACCGAACGCCCTTACAATTACGAATACAAACACCAACGTATCTTGTAATGGTGGTAGCAATGGCGCCATTAACCTGACTGTAGTTGGTGGTACACCTTCTTTCTCATACAATTGGGGAGGCGGTATTACTGCGCAAAATAGAACGGGCTTGACCGGGGGAACTTATAACATAACAGTAACAGACGCGAACGCTTGTACCAGCACGCGATCAATTTCGGTTTATCAGCCAAACGCAGTAAGTATTGTGGCTGCAGGCTCAAATCTTTCTTGTAGCGGAATAAATAACGGAGCTATTACCCTAACAGTAACGGGAGGTACCGGAGCTTACACCTATAATTGGGGCGGTGGTGTTACTACACAAAACAGAACATCCCTGGCAGCAGGAACCTATAACGTTACAGTGAATGATGCCAATGCATGCAGCGCTTCTGCTTCAGCAACTTTAACTCAGCCAAGCCCTATAGCTTTATCTTTCAATACTACTGATGTAAGTTGCTTTGGTGGAAACAACGGAAGTATTATTACTGCCAACACAACGGGAGGAACACAACCGTATTCTTATATATGGAATGACGGAAACACCAATAGCAACCGCTCTCTGTTAGTTGCAGGTACTTACTTTGTAACTATTACCGACCAGAACGCTTGTACCGTTTCAGGTTCCGCAAGCATTAACCAGCCACCAACTGCAGTTAACGTAACCGTAAACAGCACTTCTGTTATTGCTTGTTATGGCGCCAACACGGGAACCATAAACATTACTGCATCAGGTGGAATTCCAAGTTATACGTTTTTATGGAGCGATAACAGTGCACTTGAGGATAGAACTAACATGTTAGGCGGAACTTATTTTGTGGTAGCAACCGATCAGATGGGATGTACTGCAACTACAAGTGCAACTATCAATCAACCTTTGTCACCTTTAACTATCGATACCGTTGTTGCCACTGATGTGGCTTGTTTTGGAGCGGCTACAGGCTCGCTTATTACTACAGTAAGCGGGGGCACAAGTCCATATTCTTATATGTGGACTGATGGAGCCACTACCGCGAACAGAACGAATATCCTAGCGGGAAATTATGACCTTACCGTTACCGATGCGAACGGCTGTTCAACTTCCGTTTCAAATACTATAACCCAGCCTTCAGCGGCTGTAAGTGCTACAACTTCCGTTACAAATGTTCTTTGTTTTGGAGGAAGTAACGGGGCCATCAGTTTGAATCCAACAGGCGGGGTGTCTCCTTATTCTTTCAATTGGGGCGGAGGTATTACTACTCAAAACAGAACTGGCCTGACAGCGGGAACTTATAATGTGGTTATAACGGATTCAAATAGCTGTACGGCTTCTGTTTCACGCACTATCACTCAGCCTGCAGCTGCATTAAACGCTGTTACTGTTGTTACACAGGTGGCATGTTTCGGCAATTCAACCGGTGCTATCAATTTAACAGTAAGCGGTGGAACAACAGCCTATGCATACAACTGGGGTGGCGGTATAACTACACAAAACAGAACCAATATTCCTGCGGGAACTTATAATGTTACAGTTACCGATGCCAATGCCTGCTCTGTTTCTGCCAGTGCAGTTGTTACACAACCGACATCTTCAGTTGCCGTGACGATTTCTTCAACAACTAATGTCTCTTGTTTCGGAGGAAGTAACGGTGCAATAAATATTTCAGCAAGTGGCGGAACAACAGCCTATTCTTACAACTGGGGAGGTGGCGTAACTACACAAAACAGAACCAACATACCGGCAGGAACCTATAATGTAACTGTTACAGATGCTAATGCTTGTTCTATATCAACTTCTGCAACCATAACACAACCCACAGCAGCTTTAAATGCTACCACTTCGGTAACAAATGTGGCCTGCTTCGGTAATTCGACTGGAGCTATTAGCTTAACCGTAACGGGTGGAACTACAGGCTACTCTTTTAACTGGGGCGGTGGAATTACTACTCAGAACAGAACGAATCTTACAGCAGGAACATACAACGTAACTGTAACCGATGCCAATACTTGTTCTGTATCAGCTTCGGCAACTGTAACCCAACCTGCTTCTGCATTAAGCACTTCGACTACAGTATTAAATGTTGCGTGCTTCGGTAATTCAACAGGTGCTATCAACTTAACAGTAAATGGAGGAACAACTGCTTACTCATATAATTGGGGTGGTGGTGTAACTACACAAAACAGAACTAACATTCCTGCAGGAACTTATAATGTAACCATTATAGATGCCAATTCCTGCTCGGCAACTGCTTCGGCAACTCTTACACAACCTGCTGCTGCGCTTTCGGTGGTTGTTGCTTCAACTGCCAATGTATCGTGCTTTGGCGGAAACAATGGAGCAATAAATATTTCAGCAAGTGGCGGAACAACAGCCTATTCTTACAACTGGGGAGGTGGCGTAACTACACAAAACAGAACCAACATACCCGCAGGAGCTTATAATGTAACTGTTACAGATGCTAATGCATGTTCAGCAAATACTTCAGCATCTATAACACAACCTGTAGCGGCACTTTTAGCTTCTGTTACTTCCACTAGCCAGGTTTCCTGCTTTGGCGGAAACAACGGAGCTATCAATGTTGCTGCTAATGGTGGAACAACTGCTTACTCCTTTAATTGGGGCGGTGGTGTTACTACACAAAGCAGAACGAGCTTAACCGCAGGAACTTATAGCGTAACTGTTACGGATGCCAATGCCTGCTCGGCCATTACTTCGGCAACCATAACACAACCTGTCGCTGCTTTAATTGCAACAACTACGGTTACAAATGTTTCCTGCTTCAGCGGAAGCAACGGAACTATCAACACTACCGCAACCGGAGGGACACTTCCTTATGTATATAACTGGGGCGGCAGCATCACTACGCCAAACAGAACAGGGCTTACCGCAGGAACCTATATCGTAACGGTAACCGATGCCAATGCCTGTTCAGCATCCGTTAGTTCTTCGGTCACACAACCCACCGCCTTTACAACATCAGTAATAGCTAATAATGTAACCTGCAATGGCGCAACAAACGGAAGTATCAACCTTACTGTTACAGGCGCTACACCGGCTTATACCTTTATGTGGAGCAACGGTGCCACTACCGAAGACTTAAGCAACCTGGCCATTGGAAATTACTCGGTAACAGTGCGCGATGCTAACAACTGTTCAGCGAGTGCCAGCGCTTCTATTGTTCAGCCATCTAATATGGTTATATCTGAAAATCATACTTCCATTACCTGCAACGGAAGTAACAATGGTATTATCAATATCAGCGTTATCGGAGGAATTCCTCCTTACTCTTATATATGGAATGATGGGTTTGCTTTCCAGAACAGATCGAACCTGAGTGCCGGTACCTATTCGGTAACCGTAAGTGATAGCAACAGCTGTGCTATCTATGGACCAATTGTAATTACCGAGCCCGCAGTTTTAGTAGCTACCTTAACTGCAACTGCTGCAAGTTGTAATGGCAGCAGCACAGGAAGAATTACTTCGGTTGTCAGTGGAGGAACACTTAACTACAATTATGTTTGGAACAACAACATTAACACCGCTAACCAAAACAACATACCAGCGGGGACCTATACTTTAACCGTGACCGATGCCAACGCATGCTCAACGGTAAGAAATGCTACTATCACACAGCCTACTGCATTGAGTTTCACTTCTTCTACGGTAGATGTTACTTGTAACAGTGCCAGCACAGGAACTATTAGTATTACCACAATAGGCGGAACTCCTTCATATAGTTATCTGTGGAATTCCGGTAATGTAACTGAAGACAGAACTAATCTTACTGCAGGAAATTACTCGGTAACTATTACCGATGCGCAAAACTGTTCTCTGGCTTCCAACTTCAGCATTACTCAGCCTGCAGCCATACAGGTTACTTTATCCGCACAAAATCCTACCTGCCATAATTTTACCAATGGTTCTATCAATGCAACTGTGATAGGTGGTGTTTCTCCAATGAGTTATTTATGGAGCAACGCAACAACTGCTGAAGATCCGCAAGGAGTTGGTGCAGGTGTTCATGCAGTTAGAGTAACGGATAATAATGGTTGCAGTACCACGGCCTCTATTCAGGTTACTATGCCCGATGCTCTTGTATTAAATGAAACGCATACCAATCAAAGTTGTAAGGATTCAACCAATGCCGATATTAAATTGACAGTAACAGGTGGAACCGGTGCTTATCAATACGCATGGAGTAATAGCTCAAATGCATCGAGTTTATTTGATATTCCGGTGGGCACCTACAATGTTTCGGTTACTGATGCTAATGGATGTTCGGCCGCTTTAAGTGCTATTGCTATTACCGAGCCAGAGCAACTAATACTACAGGTAACCATTACCGATGTGGCATGCATTGGTACGGCAGCAGGTAAAATGGAAGCAGCAACAACTGGTGGTACGCCTCCGTACCTTTATCAGTGGAGTAATTCATTAACGACCGAGTATGTAGTAAACGTTCCGGCAGGTGCTTACACCTTAACGGTTACCGATGTAAATGGCTGCAAGATTTCGAAAGGTGCTGTAGTAAACACGCTTCCGCAATTATCGGTAACAGGAGTATCTGACAGTCTCCCTTGTCAGAATGCTTTGGGAGGAATTGATTTAACGGTAACCAGCGGTGCTGCACCTTACACTTATCAGTGGAGCAACGGTGCGGTTACACAGGATCTGGCAAACATCAATCCCGGAATGTATAGTGTTGTTGTAAAAGATTTGAACGGCTGCCCTTACGATACAACTTTTATTGTAACCAATCTGAATTCATTTACGGTAAATGCAACCGGAGGCGGAACTATAAAGCTGGGCGACACCATAAACTTACAGGCAACTTCTACGGGCTCTGCAATGACGACCTATAATTGGACTCCGGCTTTCGGAATGAATTGTCCTTCGTGCCAGAGTATTGTAGTTCAGCCGG
>JAZKEP010000035.1:102568-108361 GCA_040387015.1 Bacteroidota bacterium | reverse complement strand
TTCATCCAGGTGAGAACCGAAAGAGGACTGCTGACCAAGCGATTAGTGATAGCAAGGTAGAACTTCTTAAACCGGGCAATCTGCCGTAAGGCTGAAAGGTTTAAAGCGGCTTTTTCTTTTTCTTGGCGCCCACACCGGCACTGCCTACCACCACATTAAACCCCCATTCACTAAGGGCTTCTTCATTGCCCGAATGCGCAACCAACAAGATGCGTTTAATCTTATCCAATTCATGGTAAAGAGTATCGGGTGTTGTAATGGATTGTCCCATACCTACTCCAAAAGCATTGCGCGACTGCTCTGTAAGCGCATTGGCCTGGGCATGTAACTTACGCGCCAGCTCCCGTTTTTCCAGTGCTTCGGTTTTCAACTCCTCATAACGGGTCATATTTATAATAACACTACCCGCCAATGGGCTGGAGGCTCCCAGTTTTAAATGCTGCTCCCACACATCTGCCACCAGTTCCTCCAGTTTATCAGGATGCGATGTTGGAATTGCTATACGAATGGTCTTCTTTGGCATAAGGTTGTGTATTTTATCACAAAGCTATAAAGGGTTTTTATAAATGTAAAACACTTTTCAAAAAATGTAATGTGCATTTTTATAAACCTGTTCACCATTTTCGTAATATCTATACAGATTTGTAAAAATTCTTTACAGCTTTTTAAAAATGTAAGACAGATTTATTTAAAGTTATAGAACATTTGTAGATAAGTATAGTGGCTTTCTATAAACCTATACTACCTTGTTGTATTTGACTGATACCTTGAGGCATTTAACCGCTACCTTAAAGCAAATAGGTGCTGCGGTGAGGGGAAATAGTGTGAACCCGATATAAAAAATGTAGCGGATTATGTATGAAGGGAATTTCCCGGGAGCATAACCCGAACGGAGGGAGGTACAAAAAAATCGGATACTTATTTAAGTCTTTCGGGGTTGTTCTTCAAAAAATCTTTCCAGCCGCTAACTTTTTTACCTCCTTCCGAAGGCCCCGTTACCCGGTTTTGAAAATGATGGCACACGGCAGCCGCCAGCCCATCGGTGGCATCCAAAAATTTCGGCTGTATTTCGAAACCAATAAGGCGCTGCAGCATGGCCGCCACCTGTTCCTTCGATGCATTACCATTTCCGGTTATGGACTGCTTTATTTTTTTGGGAGAGTATTCACACACCGTTACATTTTTGGTAAGTGCCGAAGCAATAGCCACACCCTGTGCCCTGCCCAGCTTAAGCATGCTCTGCACATTCTTACCAAAAAAAGGCGCTTCAATGGCGCAGGCTTCGGGCTTATAGTTTTGAATAAGACCCTGCACCTTTTCAAAAATAATCTGCAGCTTTTGCAGCGGGTCTTCATATTTCGAAAGATGAATTACACCCATGCTCAGCAGCGTAATCTTTTGCTTATCTACTTCAATAATTCCATAACCCAACACAATGGTGCCGGGGTCAATGCCGAGTATAATTTGCTTTTTACCGCTCATTTAATCGTAAATGTAAAATACTATGTTTAGCGCGTGAACATATTCAATAATCAAAAGTTTCTGATTGCTTTCAAGGCAATCATTTTTGTTTTAATGACGTGGTTCATCGTAAACCAGCTTTTTCTTAAAAACGATATTCAGGAGCAATGGCTCGTTTTTAAACAAAATTTTAAAGGGGCCAACATTCTTTTTGTCATTGCTGCGGTTGCACTTATGCCCGTTAACTGGTTTCTTGAAACCGTAAAATGGCGTTGGCTCATTCGCTCTAAGGTGGCGTTTCAAATTCTTTTAAAGTCGGTAGTTGCAGGTATTACTTTAGGCTTTATAACTCCTGCCCGCAGCGGTGAGTTTATTGGCCGTGTTATGTTTTTGGATGATGAAGACAAGGCAAAAGTTTTTTACCTGAGTGTGGTGGGTGGCATAGCGCATACAGCAGTAACACTTGGTGCCGGAGCTTTTTTTGTGGCCGTATGGAGCAGCAATCTTTTGTGGTCGGGCATAGCCAGCGGAGCAGCGGTGGCGTTTCTGCTTCTCTATTTTCGATACGATTTGTTCAACAATGTAATCTCGGCTATTCCTTTTTTGGAGCGCAGAAATTTTATACTTCACAACCATCAACTGCCCGAACTCTCAACGCAGGTAAAGGTGTTGGCGATTACTTTACTGCGCTACTGTGTTTACATCCTTCAGTATATTCTGTTGCAAATGTTTTTTGGCGTTAGCGATAAATTCTTTGCGCTAATGGTTCACAACGGAGTTTTCTTTTTGATTCATACGTTTTCTCCGCTCATGCCTTTTCTTGATTTCAGCTTTAGAGGCGGAGCCGCTTTGTATGTATTCAAAGATTTTTCAACCAACAACATTGGAGTGCTCAGCGCTGTAACTGGCGCATGGGTACTCAACCTGGTTGTTCCGGCATTAATAGGTTATTTGTTTATTTTGAAACGAAAGAAATTAAACGTTTGAACTCTTCATCCATGTTTACTCACGAATACTTTATGAAACTGGCTTTGAAAGAAGCGGGCTATGCGTATGAAGAAGATGAAGTGCCGGTGGGTGCTATCGTTATCTGCAACAATAAGATTATTGGTAAGGGGTATAATCAAACCGAAAGGCTGAAGGATGTTACAGCCCATGCCGAAATGATTGCCATTACAGCCGCTGCTAATTATCTCGGTTCCAAGTTTCTGGAAGAATGCACGTTGTATGTAACGTTAGAACCCTGCCTCATGTGCGCCTCGGCTTTAATGTGGGCGCGCATTGCAAAGTTGGTTTATGGCGCCCGCGATCCTAAGGCCGGCTACAGTTTAACCCAGGGAAGAATCCTTCATCCTAAAACCGAAGTAATCCATGGCATTATGGAAAACGAATGCGGAAGCCTGCTCACAGAATTCTTTAAGGAAAAGCGCAATAAATCATAATTTGATACCTGGCATATTAAAATATGATTACAAGGATTACATTCGTAGTCCCTATTTTATAACATCTAAAAAATAAATACTATGGCTTTTACATTACCGGCTTTGCCGTATGCGTTTAATGCGCTTGAACCACATGTGGATGCACGCACCATGGAAATTCACCATGGCAAGCATCACAATGCTTATGTTACTAACCTGAATGCCGCACTGGCAGGCACCGAATGGGAAAACAAATCGCTGGAAGAAATTCTGGCTAACATATCTAAACTTCCTGTAGCCGTTCGCAACAATGGTGGCGGCCATTGGAACCATTCCATGTTCTGGGAAATTATGGCTCCTAGCGCTGGAGGTGCTCCAACGGGTGCTGTAGGCGATGCTATCAATTCAACATTCGGTTCATACGATAATTTCAAAACAGAATTTACCAAAGCCGCTACTACCCGCTTTGGTTCGGGCTGGGCATGGCTTTGTGTTACGGCTAAGGGTTTGGAGATTTGCTCTACTGCTAACCAGGATAATCCTTTAATGGATGTTGAAGGCGCAAAAGGGTGTGGCGGCAAACCAATCCTCGGTCTCGATGTTTGGGAACATGCTTACTACCTCAATTATCAAAACCGCAGGCCTGATTATATCTCCGCCTTCTTTAACGTAATTAACTGGAGCGAAGTAGCTAAACGGTTTGCCTAATATATAGAAGGTTGAAAGGTTAAAGATTACTGCCTGCAGATATTTTGAATGCAACAGCAATCTTTAACCTTTCACTTTTAAATAAATGAATAAAGAAAGAATTTTAGTTGCACTGTTGTTGGTTATAACCGGTGGTGTTGGCTATTTCTTAGGTAAAAATAGTTCAGCGATTCAAGTTCCTTCCGTTAACACTACCGTGGAAGAAGTGATTACACATGAAACTCGCGCAGGTGGCTATGAGTTTATCAACCCGCTGGTAGAATGTGATTGTTTCAAGCCTTCGAAGCAGGTAAGCACTGTTTTGCTGGAAGAAAATTTAAACAATTATATTTCTGCTGCTATTAGCGGGGGGAAAGCCTCACACGTGTCAGTGTATTTTCGCGACCTTAACAATGGCCCCTGGATAGGTATAAATGAAAAAGAAAACTTTACCCCCGCCAGTTTACTCAAGGTACCTGTAATGATTGCTGTGCTGAAAAAGGCAGAACAAGACCCGCTCTTTCTTAAAAAGCGATTGGCTATAGCACCTACAGCCGCGGATGATTTTCAACAGAATATTAACGATACAGGCATGGTGAAGCCGGGCAAATCATATGAAGTGGAAGATTTAGTGGTGAGAATGATCCAGCATTCTGATAATCGCGCGGCCACCAATTTATGGGATGCCGTGGGCGAACGGTTTATGGACCGCGTGTTTGAAGATGTTCAGGTGAAAGTGACAGGTATTAAAACAGCCAAGGATTACGTTTCGGTAAAAGATTACTCCACTTTTTTCAGATTACTTTACAATGCTTCCTATTTAAACCGAGAAATGTCGGATAAGGCGTTGAGAATATTAACTAAGTCAACTTTCAATACCGGTCTGGTGGCTGGCCTTCCGAAAGATATGGTAATTGCTCACAAATTCGGGGAGCGCGGAATTGGCAAAGACGGACTTGAAATTGTTCAATTGCACGACTGCGGAATCATTTATGCACCGCAAATGCCTTATCTGGTTTGTGTAATGACGCGCGGGCGCAACTTCAATGATCTCAATAAAGTCATTGCCGATATTTCGGCTATGGTTTACCGCAGCGTAAGCGGGCAATAAACCGTTGTGTTAAAAATGACTGAGTAAAATAGCTAAATGTGTGAGGGTTTAATGACTGAGAATTTTCGTTGCTGGGGAAGCATTCCCCGTTAACCCAGAACCATTTTCTGTTGTCCCGGAATCATTCCCCGTTGACGGGGATTCATTCCGGCTCAGTCTAAAATGCCTGAAAAAGGCCAACTTTTCGTTAAAACCGGCTATTTTTTCAATTTTTGAAGAAAATCTCAAAAAATTCCGGAAGGGGCTATTCAACTGTAACGCTCTTGGCCAGGTTTCGGGGCTGGTCAACATTGCAGCCGCGCAGCACGGCAATATGATAGGACAGTAGTTGGAGCGGAATAGTAGCCACCAAAGGTTCGAGATATTCTTTGGTTTCGGGAATTTCAATTACAAAATCAGCCATTGTACGAACCTTATTATCGCCTTCTGTTACAATAGCAATAACTTTACCCTTGCGCGCCTTTACTTCCTGTATATTACTGATTACCTTTTCGTAAATATTGTTTTTTGTAGCAATAACTACCACAGGCATATTTTCATCAATCAGGGCAATTGGGCCGTGTTTCATTTCAGCAGCGGGATAACCCTCGGCATGTATGTAAGAGATCTCCTTTAGCTTTAAAGCGCCTTCCAGCGCTACCGGGAAACCATAGCCCCTGCCCAGGTAAAGCACATTATGTGCATCCTGCAACATTTTGGCAAGTTCCATTATTTGCGGCTCGCACAGCAGGGTTTTAGCTACTTTTTCGGGAATAGTCTCTAATTCAGCGAAAGCATCCCGCAAATCCTGTTTGGTTGCTTTTCCTCTTATTTCGGCAAAACCCCAGGCCCAAAGTGTAAGAATAGCCACTTGCGCTGTAAACGCCTTTGTAGAAGCAACTCCAATTTCGGGGCCCGCATGCGTATAAGCTCCCGCATGAGATGCGCGTGGAATAGAAGAACCCACCACATTACATAAGCCAAGAATGGTAGCTCCTTTTTGTTTTGCAAGTTCAATAGCTGCCAGCGTATCGGCTGTTTCGCCTGATTGTGAAATGGCAATGACCAAATCATCTTCATCTATAACCGGATTCCGATAGCGGAACTCAGAGGCATACTCCACCTCTACCGGAA
>JAZKEP010000035.1:99146-102558 GCA_040387015.1 Bacteroidota bacterium | reverse complement strand
ATGTCTTCAAACAGATACTCTCCCACCAGGCCCGCGTGCCAGGAAGTGCCACAGCCAACAATAATAATTCGTTTAAGATTTTTGATTTTGCCTTCGTACTCCGTCAGGCTGCGCATGGCAAACATGCCTGTTTTAGGATCGAACCTTCCGCGAAGCGAATCGTGAATGGAGCGGGGCTGCTCGTGAATTTCCTTGAGCATGAAATGTTCATAGCCGCCTTTTTCAATGGCTTCCAGGTTCATTTCCAGGGTTTCGATATAAGGGATGTGCTCTATGTTGTCAATGGTTTTGATGGTGAGCTTACCTTCTTTGATAAAAGCAATTTCATTATCCTGCAGATAAGTCACATTTTTAGTGTATTCGATAATAGGGGTAGCGTCCGAAGCCATAAAATATTCACCCTCCTCGCCAATGCCTACCACCAAAGGCGAACCTTTACGGGCACCGATAAGTTTAGCGGGGTCATTCTTCGAAACAATTACAATGGCATAAGCGCCAATTACTTCGTTAAGCGCTAAACGCACCGCTTCTTCTAAAGAGGTATCGGTATTTTGTTGAATATCTTCAATCAGGTGCGCCAATACTTCGGTATCGGTATCGCTTTTAAACTCATGCCCGCGATTGGTCAATGCTTCTTTCAGCGAAGCATAATTTTCAATAATGCCGTTATGAATGATAGCAATATCACCCGATTGAGAAAGATGAGGGTGCGAGTTGCGGTCGTTGGGTTCACCATGTGTTGCCCAACGTGTATGGCCCATCCCTAAATGCCCCGAAACATTTTTACCGGTTGTAATACTTTCAAGGTCCGAAACTTTTCCCTTGCACTTATAGATATTCATTTTGCCGTTCAGCAAAGCAACACCCGCGCTGTCGTAGCCACGGTATTCCAATCTTTTTAAACCTTTAATAAGTATGGGGTATGCTTCGCGATGACCGATGTAAGCAACAATTCCGCACATAGGTTACAGTTTTGTGTAAGTAACAACCAAAGTTAACTTATAATTTTCATCTATAGCAGAGTTAGCAATTACTACCCGCTCGCTGTTGGCATTGGGGATATAGGTTTGAAGATAAAATCCATTGTTGTGATAAACTCCTTGCAACAGTTTCTGAAAATATCTTCTGAGATTAAACCGGTAGCGGTTGATAGTAACTCCATTCACCGTTTCAGCTACCCGCACACCTCCAAAACCGCTATATGCATCATCTTCTAATGCTTCAGCCGTACCCACATCATTAATTCTAAATAATTCGAGAACAAGCGGTGCAGCATAAGAAGTATCTGAGGCGCTTTGCGAAAGAACCAACTCCGCCTTATTAATGGCGATATTCTTCGGCAGGCTGTCTAAATCGGTGATAAAGATTTTTCCTTTCGCCCCGGCCCCCGCTTGCAAATACAATTTTTCTTCACCATTTGCATTCGGAGAACTTACCGAAGTATTTACAGGGGTTCCTGCATATATATTATCAATATGATTGACCGTAACCCCCGAAACAGGAAGTGTGTAGAAAAGGGAGTCGGCAGTATTGTTACGGTAAAACAAAGTTATACCCGATATAGAAGAACTGAGATTAATATAGGTTAAACCATTTCCCGAAGCAGAGGAACTTGTGGTTACATAAAGCCCTTTAAATAAATTCAGAAACGAAGCATTATCGCGAAGAGTACTTGTATCTGCTGTCAGAATTTTACTGCCAAATGAATCGGAAAGTTTTACACGAATATGGGCCGGAAACGTACCATTAACGGCAACAATACTATCGGTAGTATTCGGAACAAAACTAGGCACCTGACCTAAAGCCGGAACGCTTACCTGAAATGCGGTATTGGTATAATAGGTGGTAGAAGCAGTCAGGCTTTCTGCCAATTCAAAAACCGTAATGTTCACCGGCTGATCCGATTTGCCGTAAAGACCATTATACTTTAAAGTCAATACAGCCGAGTCAAGAATGGGAGCCTCACCGAAGTAAATATTATTACTTGTTAACTGACATTGCGCATAAAATCCTGCATAAGTTGTTCCAAAATTAGGGTCAGTAAGGGTGCCTAATACCCCGTTTGAAATTCCATTGGATGCAAGAGGTAGTTCAAATTCCGAAAACACTTTAGTGTGCAGAGTATCCTTACCTAAGTTTAAGTTGTCATCACTTGTAAGCAGCTCCGTATCTTCAATAACAGGGTCTTTTTTACAGCTTTGTAATAAAAAGAAGCACCAACAGAATATTACTGTTGGTGCTAATATAAAAGTGAGTTTATTTTTCTTCAATTGATACCCGGTTAAAAAGCGCAAATAAAGTAATAAAACCTTCAAACGCTTAGTTAGCCATAATATTATTGTAGAAGGTTGTGAGAAGCGGAAGCGGGTTTTCTTCCTTAGTAGCTAGCTTCAAAACCTTTTTGCCTTTTGCTTTTTTCAAATGCGATGTCACTTTCTCATCCAGCGATTCGCCTACAATTAATGCATCGGCAAATTCAACACCTCCAATATTCAAACTGGTATTATCACCATTTTTGAAATAATCAGAATGCTTCTTAGAAATATCTTCGCTGATGGTAAGTTTGGTAACGAAATCTTTCTTCAAAGTATCGTTAAACTCGTTTTTAGCTACTGAATAAATAACTCTTGTATTAGTGAAAATAGGGTCATCTTTATAAGTAGTTTTCAAATACATAGGAATCAAGCTGGTCATCCATCCAAAGCAATGAATAATATCAGGTGACCACCCAAATTTTCTTACCGTTTCCAACACTCCTTTACAGAAAAAAATCATTCGATCAGAGTTATCATCAAAAAACTTATTGTTCTCATCATGGAAAATTGTCTTGCGCTTAAAGAAGTCCTCATTGTCAAGAAAATAGACCTGTAAACGAGCTCCGGGAAGAGAAGCCACTTTTATCACTAAAGGATAATCTTCGTCATTTATAATGATATTAATACCTGAAAGGCGCACTACTTCGTGCAAACGATGGCGTCTTTCGTTAATAGTGCCGAACTTCGGCATTAAAACACGAATTTCCATTCCATTGTCCTGAATGTGTTTCGGTAACTCATTTGCAATCTTTGAAGCCTCGGTCAATGCCAAATAGGGATCCATTTCCTGGGTCACAATAAGGATTCTCTTTTTTTCCATATTATTGTTTGATTTGTTTGGTGAGTGAATAAACTGCTAGTGCAATAGTGAATCGGAATGCAAATATAATAACAAAAACCCGAATAAACACAAACTTTAGTGCAACAAAACTGTTAAGCCATTTTCGCAATGATCATTTTCAAACAAATACAAACCCTTGAAAACCACCTGAAAACACTCAGAAAGGGAGGCAAAACTATTGGTTTTATACCTACTATGGGGGCCTTACATAAGGGACATGTTTCCTTATTTAACAGGAGCAAAAAAGAGTGCGGAG
>JAZKEP010000035.1:94504-99136 GCA_040387015.1 Bacteroidota bacterium | reverse complement strand
CCTTCGGTTGAGGAAATGTATCCTAGGGGATTTGAAAATAAAAGCAAAATTGATTTTGGGTTTCTTGCGCAAACCCTGGAAGGCGAACACCGACCAGGGCATTTTAATGGTATGGCTCAGATAGTTGAAAAACTACTCAAAATAGTTAGACCAGATGAGCTATTTATGGGACAGAAGGATTACCAACAGCAATTGATAGTAAGCCAACTAATTAATAAACAAAAATTAAGAACGGTGCTGGTTACTTGCCCCACCACCCGAGAAAAAGACGGGTTAGCCATGAGCTCTCGAAACGTCAGGCTAGATAAAGGCTCTAGAAAATTGGCTGTTGAGATATCCAAAACTTTGAAAAAAGTGAAATCAAAAATCCAAAATCGAACACCGAGTATCAAACAATTACAGGAATATGGACTTAAAAGATTGTCTGGTTTAAAAGAGATGGAGGTGGAATATTTTGAAATTAGAAATGCTTTGACATTGAAGCCATTAAAATCAAAATCTGAAAAATCAGTAGCGCTGGCGGCAGTTAAAATTGGAGGTGTAAGGTTGATTGATAATTGGCTGTTGAATTAATTAGAAAATTAAAAACTCTGATGAGCTCTTTAATTTACCGTTTCTTACCTGAAGCAGTTGACTGCTTAAATGTATAAGTAATCGTGAGCAACAAATATCGTTTTAGCACTTCCGTTTTTGTATCTTCTATATAGGTTTCGGTAATGTTACGGCTGATGCCATTGTTCTGATTCAGAATATCGTTTACGCTTAACCGCACATCCAGCGATTGATCTTTCAGGAATTTATAGCCAAGTGCGGCATTCCACAAAAATATATTCTGATTAAAACCCGAAGAAACTCCGGTGTAAAGTGTGTTTTGTAAACCGGTGTTAAATACAAATCCCTTCCAAAATTCCCAATTGAATTTTACGTTGGCATTATGGATAAAATAATTGTTATCGGAATTAATTTGCAAAGTATTCTTTACAATATTGTAGTTGGCATTATAGCCAATAGTGAAATCAATTTTCTCACTGATATTACTGCTTAGTACTAAGCCGCCATTGATACCATAAGTTTTCGACAAGTTTTTTTCGTTATTGATAAATCCCGGAGTGCCGGCAAAAGTAAATCCGGCATTCAGATTTAAACTGCTTTTGATCTTGTTGATAGGTAGACCATAAGTAAAAAAACTATTGATGTTTAAACTGCTATTGATATTAATGGGCTGCTTTAATTGTGAGCCCGTACGAAGTAGAACTTCATCGTTCAGTAAGGTATCCTCTGTAGCAATGATTGTGGAGTTGCCAATATAATTTTGCGTATAGTTAGCAGAAGTAAAAGCAAAAAATGTTTGTCCCTTTTTAGTGTTCGTATAACCGTAACGCGCCATAATAAAATGGTTGTAGGATTGTTTTAAATCAGGATTGCCCGTACTCAATAAAAGCGGATTACTATTATCAATTACATTTTGGAGTTGCGAAATAGAAGGGGCATTGGTAGATGTTCGATAAATGACCCTAAAATTGCTTTTGTCTTTAAATTTGTAGTTGAATGTGGCAGTAGGTAATAGGTTATAAAAACTTCGGCTGGTAGAATAAACATACGGGAAAATCGAATTTCCGGTGAGTAAGGCATACTGTCCGCTTAACCCAATCGTAATGTTGAATTGTTCGCTCTTTACGCGATAGCTGGCGTTTCCGCGATGAGTCATGTAATTATTGTCGAACTTATTGGAAAGAAAGGTGTCGCGCAGGGAGTAATCAGAGGAAGCTGAATCTCGATTGAAAGTTTCCTTATCAGCTTTATTCCAGGTATGCGAGGGCTCATAACTTAATTGAACCATTCCGCTTTTACCTGCAGGCTCGGTGTAAGTGACGTTGCCATTTATTTTATAACTCGTGTTTGCTATGTCTGATTGTTGATCAAGCATCGAGGAATCATTCAGATTCTGAAATGAGTTTCGGGCATTCTGTGTGGAACTGCCGAATTTGTTGTTGATGGTAGTTCCTACGTTAACAGAGATGGTTCTATATAATCTTTTGAAATTATGCTGGTATAGTAAATCGCCCGAAGAATTGTAACCCGAATAATCAGACTTATAATTGCTTTGTGTTCTACTTAATAAAACTCCCTCAGGAAAAGTATTCTGGCCGTCAATCACATTAGTTTGGGAATTATCCTGGTAGTTGAATTTAGGAGTGAAGATGAGCGTGTTCATAGAATCAATGACGTACTCTAATCGCCAACTAATTCGATGATTCATATTGCGACTGTGGGTATTGTTTGTTTCGCGATAAGTTGTTGAACTGTCACTCGTGTTAAGATAATTTCTGTTTAACTCAGTGCTATTTGTATTATTAATAAGGTTGAAAAAATAATTTCCTGTTACTTTCACATTATTCCTCTTACCCCATATATCTGAATAATTAACACCTGCTGAATGGGTGGTTGAATTGCCTTCTTGCTGACCGACCATAAAATTGTTAGAAGCAGAGTTGCCTATGCCGCCAGTTCTTCCAGCCCGAGGTCTTCCTCCACCTCTTTGTGTAGCACCTGTAAGACCTATCAAATCCTGCGAAGAGAAATTCTGTTGATTCACATTGTTTGACATGCCTATAGCCGAAATTCTCCGATTGTCCTTAAACCAATTGATGTTACCTCCTACGGAATAGCGTGAATCATTAAGGTAGCCGTATCCAGCATATACTTTTCCGAAAAGGTTATTTGCTCCGTTTTTAGTAACAATGTTCATTGCTTTCTGAGAGTTGCCATCATCAAAACCGGTAAACGAAGATTGGTCATTCATCCGGTCGAAAACCTGAACCCGATCGACAACTTCGGAAGGAAGATTTTTAAGAGCTAGTGCAGCATCATCACCGAAAAATTCTTTCCCATCAATCAATACTTTTTTTACCTCTTCGCCCTGCGCTTTAATTACTCCGCCTTCCGATGTAATACCAGGCATTTTGGTTACTAAGTCTTCTGTAGTAGCATCTTTATTAGTTTTAAATGCGTTGGCATTGTATTCCGAAGTATCTGTTTTTTGTATCACGCGAACCTGATTCTCTACAATGTTTACATCCTTAAGTGTTGTGGCTTTTTTTGAAAGTGAAATTAAGCCAAGTTGCCTATCCGTATTATTGGTGTACACTTCTCGTTCAATAGGTATGTAGCCTATGTAATTCACAATTATTTTGTAGGGGCCTTCTTTAAGCTTCCTGAACTCAAATTTGCCATCTAAGTCTGTGACGGTTCCTTGCCATTCGGTAGTATCAGTTAAAGAGGTTAGCTTAATAGTAGCTCCAATGAGAGGGTTGCCATCATCTATATCCGATACCATACCATTAAGTATACTTTGCGCATTGACTGTAACACTCAGCAGTAACAGTCCAGTTATTATTGCAAATAGTTTACTGGTTGATTGCATTATCCTGACAAATATGTTTTGCCTAACTGAATTATCGTAACAATTGCAGAAATTTGGGAATTCATTATTATAGAAATAAATCTTCTTCATAACTATTTTATTTTCAAACACCACTACGATTTATAGAAGCCTTTAAGGTTTAAGAACAGAAGTTTTCTTTAAGAACTTTTATCAACGCATTTATTCATTATTAAAATTTGGAGAAGTATAAACGGAAACTATCTTTGAACATCAAACCAATTATTAAACACCAAAATTTTTAAGTCATGAACAAAGGAGAACTCATCGACAAGATTGCAAAGGATGCAAAAGTTACTAAAGGGCAGGCTGGAGATGCTCTTGACTCTTTCATCAATGCTGTAGGAACCACACTTTCAAAAAGCGGCAAAGTTACTTTAGTCGGCTTCGGAACTTTTTCCGTTTCGAAGCGTGCGGCACGTAAAGGACGCAACCCTCGTACAGGAAAGGAAATTAACATCAAGGCTAAGAAGGTGGCCAAGTTTAAGGCGGGTACTGAACTTGCCAAGAAAGTAAATAAGTAAACTCTATTTTCCGGAGAATACAAACCCTGAGTCACGTGGACCTCGGGGTTTTTTATTTAATGAAATATGGTTTGATTTTTTACATTCGCAACCAATTAAACAAAAAAAACAGTTATGGGAAGAGGAGATAAAAGAACTGCGAAAGGAAAGAGATTTAAAAAATCGTATGGTAATTCAAGACCACACAAGGTAAAAGTATCCGTAGCTGCTACAGAGGCCGCTA
Source organism: Bacteroidota bacterium (assembly GCA_040387015.1). Classification (GTDB taxonomy): domain Bacteria; phylum Bacteroidota; class Bacteroidia; order Chitinophagales; family LD1; genus Bog-950. The sequence continues at coordinate 94,947 of JAZKEP010000035.1, read as the reverse complement.
AAAAAGAAAAAGCACCTAAGAAAGAAAAGGAAGCAAAGGCAGAAAAACCAGCATCAAAAAAAGCGCCTGCTAAAAAGGCGGCTAAGAAAAAAGCAGAATAAAAATTTGTTACGGATTACTCCTGTTCCATCATTTTAGTATAGCTTTTAATAAAAATGGCGCCTAAATTTTTGTGCGGAGGTATATAATCTAAAAACCGCTCATAAGCTTTGGCGTTATTTTTTAGAGCGATATCCAGTTCGCTCCATATTTTCTGCCAATCCAAATCTTTCCCTTGTCGTATATATTCAGCCATAAACTTTAACATTGGATTGTTTACGAACAGTGTTCCTATTTGCTTAGAGGACACGATCCCTACATCAGGTGAACGCTCAAGAATAGCTGAGATACTGTGATACCCTCCGCAGGAGCCAAGAATAAAAACCTGAGTATCATCTTGTATT
>JAZKEP010000035.1:50792-94494 GCA_040387015.1 Bacteroidota bacterium | reverse complement strand
TTCAAACTTTAAATATGATTACCTTCAAGTCGGTCATCTTGTATTTTCTCAATGGTTTTAAATGCATAATAACTGTGGCCACGATGGACCATCACATTAGGCACATAATTTTTTTCGGCAAAAATTTTCTCTAACTTATCTTGCCCGTCATATTCGTGTTTGGGTTTGTTAGCATATATGTGAACAGCCTTGTTATTTTTTGATTTTATCAGAACATAAGATCCCGAATCAACGATGTTCCAGTTTTTATCGTTAAATATTTTCAGGAAAGAAGAAAAGGAAGCGTCTCCATCTTCATCATCATAGAAATAAATAAGCCACCGGTTTGTATTTTTCAGGTCGAACAATTTCGAATTGGTTACGCGGCCTGAATTCGGAATTGAATATTGTTTTGAAACAGAAGAAAACCAATTGGGGTTTGAAACATTTCTCTCAACAAAAAAATTGGAGAGTAATCCGTAGATAGAAGTTCCCTTGAAATTTTGGAGTGTATTGAAACGAAGGTATTCATACCGGATAGTTCCGCGAAGAATTTTCAGAATGAGAGAATCGGTGATGCTGCTGAATGCATCTGCCACTTCCACTGCTTGTGATAGGTCGTTATAGCCTTCTAAACCGCTAGCAAATTTAATCATCAACATCTGTTGATGTAGCGATGTCATACTTTGGAGGAACTCCGCGAGTTTTCCGAAACCTGCCGACATTTTAATAAATGTTCGAAAACGATTATCTCCTACTCGGCTCAGAAATTCAAAACCTGAAACAGGTCCAAGTTTTGTCATTAATCGGTTGAATAAACCATTGAATGTGGAAGTGAAAATTTCTTCCTCGCTATAAACTATTGTTGTATAAATTTCTTCCGGAGTAAAATTTTCAACGGAGGCAAAACGAACTTCATCTTTTTCATTATGCAAATCATTAAGTACCCGAATGAACTTAAGTGAATAAATTTCCAACTCGCTTTCCAGAGAATGAACTGCTAAAGGATTTTTCTTCGCGCGAATCTTCAGCATGGCACGCAAATATTTTTCCGAATCATTTCCGATAGCATCTGCTTGTTCTGCGGATAGATTCCCGTTTACTATATCATCCAGAAGAACAAAGGCATTTGATTTTCTGGAATACTTTTCATTAATCCACAAAATGCTTTTAACCACAGGATCATGACTTCTTTTTAATGCCAAGTAAATCGGATCGTTTGGATTGAAATATCTTTTTATGGTTACAGGAGCAATTTTCGAAGTCTCTTCACAAACTTTCTGCGAGTAGCTCTTATTGGCATAAACCGAATAATTGATAAGGACCAATTCCGGCCTATAACGGGCAGCGAAAATCAGAAACGAATCAGCGCAGTTTTCATTTTTGAAATTAGCTATGGTACCAAGCGATTGAGATACATTTGTGATGAGATAGTCATAAAGTTTATTGGAGTAAATAGCATTTATCTCCCCCATCATAAAGCGAAAAAGATCATCGTAACGCTTTACTGAACGGACTGTCCTCAAATTCACTTTTACGATTTGCGAGTAAATAGCATCACGGAAATTCTTTTTCCGGGCTTCGTCAAACTTCGGATTATCAATTAATCGTTGTATGGAATCAATAAGGTTAATGTAAATTTTTCCGGCATGGGCTGTAGCAGCGGAATCGTTGAGATTAACTCTACCATCAAGTACGCCATCTAATAAATCAATTCTTCTTTGGTCGTAATCGATATAGTAGTCTGTGCTTCTGCTTTTAGTATTAGTAGAATCTATTCTTGCCCAACACATTTGAGTAAAGGCCAAAAAAAATAGCAGCAAAACGTAAGGTTTCCCATGAGAAGGGGAAAAATATTGACCTGTAGCCTTAACCATTTATACTCCTAACAGTTTGTAGTATGCTCTGATGAAAATTGCTTCCAGATTTTTGTTGGGGGGGACATAATCGCTGAAGTATTGATTACTGCCAAGCTTTAAACGCATTTTATCCCAGAAATCGTTCCAGATAATATCTTTTCCACTTCGTATATTTTCATTTAATGCAAACAGCATGGCATCATTAATCACTTTTGTTCCTATCTGCTTCGTTGAAATAATATGTGCATCGGGGGCGTTTTCAAGAGCAATAGAAACCTTATAAAAGCCTCCGCAAGAGCCCACAAAAATCAATTTTGCGGATGAGGATATTTTCTCAAGTGTAGACTCAGTATGAAAACTATGGCCTCGGTGAATAACTACAGAGGGCGCGATTCCTTTTTCTTTAAGGTACTTATTGATAGCGCTAATGCCAGTTTCTTCAAAATCAGGGTTATTGGCAAAAATTTCTATGTGCACACCTCCTTTAGCATATATCCGCACATAGCTTTTTTTGTCTTCAATAATCCAGGCTGTTTGGTTCCTATAGGTATTTAGAAAGTTGACAAAGGAGCTACGTCCGTCATCATCGTTATAAAAGTACATTTGCTGAATGCACGCTTTTGACTGATTAAAAAGAGTTGTAGAGACAAGCGTACTAACGGGAGAAATTCTGAACTGCTCGGAGACTCTTTTATACCAGACTGTTTCAACCTTTGCATTGCCGGAAATCATACTTGACAAAACCCCGTAAACGGATATTCCAATCTGATCGTTTGCGGCTTTCACCCGTTCATATTCTTTCTTAATATGAGTTTGCAGCAACGAAAGCGATTGATGATCGCTTAGGTTAGAAATGGCTTCCGCTACCAATACAATAGTTGAAAGATCGTCTTTTTCTATTTCAAGTTTAGAAATATAGGAAACAAGAAGTTGTTGTTTTGCTTCTACCGAAAATTTTGTCAAAAATTCTTCCAGAGTGCCGAAGGTAGAGCACAATGAAAGGAAATTACGAAACTGATTGTTGTTGACTGAGTGCAAAAAATAATCCCCATCTTCTTTAGGTAATTTCTGCATAAACCGGGAAAACAGTCCGTTGAATGTAGAGGTAAAAACCTCATCTCTTCCATACAGCATTAAAAAATATAACTCTGATGAGCTGAAGTTTTCAGCTGAAGCGAATGGCGAAACTTCTCCGTTTGCAATTTTATCATTGATTTCGCGAATGAACCGTAAGCTATAATTCCGCATCTCGTGGTCAATGCTGTATTTGCCTATATGTTGTGGGCGCGAAACTATTCTTACCAACGCATGAAATAGTTTATCAGGCTCACTGCTTACACTGATGGCGTCTTTAACGGATAGTTTTTCGTTCATGATATCATCCAGCAATAGCAACGGTTTGCTCTTGGAACCAATTTGAGGATTGATTTCAAAAATCTTTTTTATCACAGGATCACTACTATACTGAAGTATGAAATTTACAGCGTGGCGAGGATTGAATAAATATCTTTTTAAAGAGACAGGGGCGTTCAAGGCGCACTGCTCAAGAATAGTTTTGCTGAAACGGTTATTCTTAAAATCTTCTACTTTTTTGAATAATTCATCAGGCTCTTTATGGGCTGCATAGCTCAGCAAATCTTCAGCATAATCCTGCTGTATAAAAGAGGGGATATTCTGAATGGTTTGAACTATATTTTTCTTGAGTGATATTTTAGTCTTCAATTTTTCATCGAGCGTAATTTTTATAGGCTCAACCGGTTCAGGAAGAGGTACAAAATCCATCTTTTTGGAGGATACAACAATTGTATTCCCTGCGGATGCACTAAGGGTATTAGGCGTAACTGCTACGTGTTCAGGAGTTTTGTTCACCTTTTCAGTAGAGGCTTTGATAGCTGTCTTTCCGGAGGCAGCTGCTAAATTTTCTTTCGGCTTTGAAGAAAGCAGGCGCAAATAATTTTTACCCTCCTCATCAACCGCGCTCAATAGTTTTTGGGAAAGCTGATTTTTATCGCAATAAATTGCCAGTTCACTAAGCCTTGCTTTATTAAGTGCCGGAAGCATTTTGCCATTCACTGGGGCAGGCTTTTTGTTTAAAGCCTCCACAATTTTTCCAAAGGTCTCTACCGTGCATTCTTTGTGGCCATAGCAGAGGAGCGCAAACATTTCGTTAGAGGTATATGATTTAAACAGAGCACTCGCTGAATCGGTGTCTTCATAATTGTATTTCCGCATTACATCAATACAATAGTTTTCCATGTAACGATAGGCTGAATAGCTTACGTTGCATTCGGGGGTGGTGGCTAACCGGATCAATGATTGAAACATCCGGTTTGGGTTGGTGCTAATTGCTTCAGCTTCCTCCAAACTCATTTTCTTGTGTATAATGGCATCGATTAATAAATAGGAGCGTGATTTGGCGCCAAAGCGGCTGAATATTTCGTACGCCTTTTTTACAAACAAGTCATTGCTCTTTGCCAATATAGTGTTGACTTGATTTACAGTAACGAAATATCGTTTCGCAGACTCCGGTGCAATTCGGGTAGCTTTTTCCAATAAGGCCAGCGCAAATTCCCGATCATCAAATTCCTCCGTGTAGCGAAAGATATCATCTGAATGGTCGTTGAGATAGTCTGTCAGAAAAATTTCAGCTACCGTATCGTTCGGAACCAGCCTTATTGCTTTGATAGAAAGATTTGACTGGCTCTTAATATTTTGTAGCAGTTCGCCCTTTGTATCCCAGGTCAGAAGCTTGGGGTAGTAACCAAGTAAGGTGAGATAAGTGCCCGATTTGAAATAACTATCGGAGTAAGAGCGGTTGATATTCTTGAGAAAAACATGAAGGCGGGTCAGGTATTCATTCTTCTTCAAAGCCGGAACCTTCAGCTCCGCTATAAATTGAACCGCACTATCAATACGCTTATAGAAATGAAGATCGGCAGTTCTGTAGGTTAAAGCTATTCTTCTTTTTTCGAGGTTGATATTTTGAATAATTGCTTTGCCATGTACAGCAATAATCTTGTCGGCCGAATCAGTTGCTGTGGTAGTAGATGCATGGATATCCATTGCCGCAAACAGCGCAATCAAAACAAAGCATATCGTAAGTAAGCGTATCAAACTGATTCTTTCATCATTCTTCCACGAATTTACGTAGAAGAACGGTGAAGGTTAAATGCTTTGATTAGATGGGGAAATTTTAACAGCCAAAGTATTTAACACAGCAATGTCGCTTGTCCTTTTTTTGTTTCTCAATTTCTCTTTTAAAAGTTTGTTGGCTGTACCTGAATCAGCCTTAAGAGGGAGACAAATGGAATAATTTCCGGGGAGCTCAATTCAGGCGTCAAATTTATAGCCTATTCCTTTAATAGTTTTGAAGTAATCGTCACCAATTTTTTCGCGTAGTTTACGGATGTGAACGTCAATAGTGCGGTCGCCTACAATGGTGTCATTGCCCCATACTTTACTCAGAATTTCTTCGCGTTTAAAAACCCGGCCCGGCTTTGATGCCAGCAGGTTCAGCAATTCAAATTCTTTGCGGGGAAGAGCAATTTCTTTTCCTGCTTTTACTATCAAATACCTTTCGCGGTCAATTTCAACATCACCTACTATTATTTTAACGGCATTTTCACTAGTCTCAAACCTGCGCATTAAAGCGCGAATGCGGCTGATGAAAACCCGTGGTTTTATAGGTTTGGTAATGTAATCATCAGCCCCTACTTCAAATCCTGCTATCTGCGAATAATCTTCATCGCGGGCCGTAAGAAAAGTGATCAATGTACTTTTAAACTCAGGAAGACTGCGCAGTTCGCGGCAGGTTTCAATGCCATCCATCTTCGGCATCATCAGGTCGAGGATAATAAGATGGGGGAGCACCTTTTTGGCTAACTGTATTCCTTCTTCACCATTCCGGGCAGTGTAAACCCAAAACCCTTCTTTTTCCAGATTATACTTCATAAAATCAAGCACATCTGTTTCATCATCTACCAGCAAAATTTTTATATCGTTCAAATCCATCCTAAATTCATTTAATGCAAAAATAGGTTTGTATGTTAAGCCAAGGTTAATGGATATTTAAGATAGAGGGAGCTTTTCTCTATTAATTTTAAGTATGCTTACTAAAGAATCCGATATGAACAAAAGTTTGGTTGAGGACCCTTCTCCTTCTTAAACAGTCTTTTAGTCTTATTCTAAACTATAATATTCGCTTCTAGCACAAAGTAAATTACATTTAACACTACTAAAATGCTATTTCTTACTACTTAATTGCTATCCTGTTCTTTAAAAATGCTTATCTTAACTACCTTATTCGTATTATAAGATATAATCATCGTATTAATTTCTTGTATCTTCTTAAAAATAGTAATTTATATAATGTAAGTAGAAAATAATGCGATGATTGTAGTGTATAATACGAATATTGATTTTCGCGATATGCATAAGGATTAGCCGGATATAATCATTGTTTTTCAGGATATAAAGGATGTTTCACAGGATATAATCATCGTTTTAAAGGATACGATTATGGTAGAAGTAGCTACTTGTATATTTGAATTTTTTAAGTTTATTTTGATGTAAAATACTTAAAATATGCCACGGAAGAAAAAACTCAGATTCCACAAAAGAGTTGTGACCACCCGCAGCCGTTTCAGCAAGCCGGTAGATATGCCCGATGTGGGGGCTTATGTAAAAGAGGAGCTGTATGGTTTAAAAATCAGCATTCCCGCTGTGGCTAAGCGCATGAATGTAAGTGCCGACCGCGCCTATCGCTTAATGAGGCGGAAGGACTGGAAAGTGAGCGAGATTATGAACCTGAGCACCATTATAGGCTTGAATATTTTCGATTGGTATGCCGATGAAACGCAAGGGCTCGAAGAGCCTGAAACCCTTTCGGCAGCAAGCCCGGAAACAGACCTTGCGCAACTGCGTCAGCGCAATGCAGTGCTGGAAGCGGAGAATAAACTACTGCGCGAAATGATGGGCGTTATAAAAGGGCCGAATGCGTAAGCGCTAAACAACTTTGTTGGCGCAGCAACTTGCTGCATGGGCATCGGGTTTTGCTTTAAAGGTGAAACCCATTGAAAGAATGTAACCCATTGCTTCGCTCAAAGCTGTATGCGAACCAAAGCGGGGGTTGGTATTAATATCGGCATGAACTTCCAACTCAGTATTGTATTTGTCAAAAAGAGGACAAAGCGAATAGGCTATTTCTATGGAGCGCGCAACTTCGGTAAGCAGCCTTTCTTTCAAACTCATTTTCCGCTGCGTTTTTTCATTGTTTATAAACATAAACCCTCCGCGCCCCTTTCGGAGTAAAACAATTACAGTAGCAAATTCGGTTTCGATTCCGCGCACCTGCGAGTCGGTACCAATGCAAACCTTAATCTGATTGCCCAGCCCGCGTTCCTCCACAAGCGATTTTTCGACAGCCTCAGCAATCGGGTTTTCAATTCTTGCTCCGTCTAATTTTCTCCATTTAGCTTTTAATATTGGATCCATGCGGGTTGTGTTTGTATGAAAATAGTAAGAAGATTTTCGTTTATACAATTTTTTTTACTTCCGAATTTCAACACCCCGTGAGTTGCCTGTGCTCTTCCATTTACACCTTGAGTCATTCTGATTCCACTTTGTGTAACCCCTGACTTAACAGTCGGGAGTTTTTGTTTTACCAAACCGGATTTGTTTTTAGGGGTGAAAAGGCGTTTTTGAATTTAAAACAGCACGATACGCGTAACCTTTTTTTTAACAAGGCGTTACACTACATCGCAAACCAGATTATAAAATCAAAAAAACTATAACAACAAAAACAATTATGAAAACAAACAAAAACAAAACAGTCGCAGCCATTATGCTAGTTGCTGTAATTATGGCAACGAGTTCTTGCCAAAAAGAAAAACTGACTAAAACGGTCAAGAATTCGAAAAGCATTGAAAATGTAGGCGAATCTTTCAGTGATATACAGAGAACTATCATGTTCGAAGTAGCAAGAAACCTTTCGTATAAAACGGAAAACTGTGGAATTGTTACAGATGATACAGTTTCGGTACCCCACGTGCGCACTATCGACTACGGAACAGGCTGCACGGATGATAAGGGAAACGTGCGCAAAGGACAAATGGTAATTACTTATGATACAGATGATTTTTTGACTGTTTCAGGTGCTAATTCTTACACCACTTTTAATAATTTCTCCCTGGATGATGAGCAGGTAACCGGTTCATTCAATATCCATAACAATGGAACTAACGGCAACGGTAATTATACGTTTACTACTATTGGTAAGTATGATCACGTTATGTTGGATGGCGAAGTGGTGTCAATAGAAGGTCAATATGATATAGAATGGACTGCGGGTGCAAATACTACAGATCTATCAGACAACGAGTTTACTCATACGGGTTCGGTTTCTGCAACAACAACAATCAGTTCAGATATGGTTACTATTAGCATCGTTCAGCCACTTCTTGAGAAAAACTCTTGTCCGGGTTATTTCGTGAGCGGGGAAGAACATCTTCAAATTACATCGGAGCCTGATGCATATCGTAATTATGGTGACGGAACTTGTGACAACCTTGCTGTAGAAACAGTAAACGGAGTTCCTACTCAAGTAACTCTGGATTAAAAGAAAGTAAATCCTGAAGTAAAAAAGACCAGCCGTCTCAAAATCACTTTGAGACGGCTGGTCTTTTTATTGTTTATGAACAACTGCGGAAACTATTTAAGCGCGGCTTGATGTTTACTTTTTCCCATGCTATAAATAATTTGAAAAATGATGAATACCACAATAAAATAAACGAAGCTTAGAAGAGTTACTCCGAAGGTCCATTGGATTACATTCAGTAAAAGGATGAGTGCAATTGGAAGGGACAAAAGCGAAACAAACACTAAAATAACAGCTACCATCTTATCGGATACACCTAAGTAAACAAGATGATGGGTAATGTGATCTTTCCCACCTATAAAAGGGGACTGTTTTCGAAGTAATCTTCGGAAGGTTACGGTGATTGTGTCAATTAAAGGAATGATAAAAAACAACATAGGTATTACAAACTGCTTTAGCTGAATTAACTCAGTTGTTCGTTCATCTTTTGTATTCCAGAAAAAAAGAATGCTTATTGAAGCAAGAAAAACACCAAGGAACTGACTTCCTGTATCACCCATATAAACCCGCGCAGGATTCCAATTATAATATAGGAAGCCGGTAAGAGCACCCAATACACCTACCAGCATTAGCAAATAGAATATATGCAAGTAGATCCCGGAAATACCAATCACTACAATTAGCCCCAAAATGATGCTCATAGATATGGTTGTTGTTATCGCATCCATATTGTCAAGCATATTTATTGAGTTCATCAACCCAATGACCCAAACGATGGTAACCAAAAAATCAATAGCAGGGTTTCCTGAAATTTTAATGTAGATATCAGAAATAATAAGGATAAAAGCACAAGATAATTGTGCAATAAATTTTGCCAGCGGATTTGTATTGTAGGCATCATCTGCCAAACCCAGAATAAAGCCTAGACAAGAAGATGCGATAATTCCTATCAGATGATTATCAATTAAATAATCTGTAGGTCGAGGGAGTGTTCCTATTACTGATATTGAAATAAGAAAAACTATAAAAAAAGAAATTCCACCGGTTGCTGGGGTAATAGAATTTGACCACCGCACTTCACTGACTTCGCCTTTATTTCTTACCCCCAGATTAAATGAGAACTTAAGAAAGAGCCAGTTTATAAGAAAGGAGAAGAAAGTGCTGATGAGAAAAAAGGATGCCAAAAAGAGAATCAAATACCTTTCGTCAGTAATCATAGTTAACTACTCATTTAGTTAAATAGTTTTTTGAACCAAGAGGGTTTTTGGGGATTTACTGTATAGTAACCCTCTCCATATTCACTTCCATATCCATAGGCATATCCATATCCGTAATTATGTCCGTAACTAGATCCGTATCCCGATGCTCCACGGCCATAGTCATTTATTACTACTGAAAGATTTTTGATTTTGCTTTCGCGGACAATTCTATTTATTCCATGCACAAAACTTTTATTAGAGTAAGATGCTCTTAATATATATAACGGATAATCAGATAGCTTTAAAATTTCAAGCGCATCAGTAACCAAGCCTATTGGCGGAGTGTCAATAATGATATAGTCATATTTTGTTTTTAAATACTCTAGAGTTTCCTGAAGCTTTGGAAGCATGATAAGCTCCGATGGATTAGGAGGAAGTGGTCCAGATGTGATAAAGCTAAGATTAGGAATTCCGGAATCAAAGACACAATCATCAACATTTGTTTGCCCACTTAATATTGTACTTACTCCTTTGTGTGCTATTACATTGAAAATTTTACTTAGCTTAGGTTTTCTCATGTCAAAGTCCAGAATGATTACCCTTTTATTCAGCAGACTAAGTATAGCAGCAATGTTGAGTGAAATAAATGTTTTGCCTTCACCTGGAATAGTAGACGTGGTGGAAATTATTTTCGGTCCCGGGGTGTTTGAAATAAACTGAAGATTATTTCGCACTGCTCGAAAAGCTTCAGTGATAGTCGATTTAGGATCTTGTATAACGACAATTTGTGATCTATCCATTTCCTGATTGTGTCGAGGTATTACTCCTAGCAGAGGAACAATTATTTTTCTTTCCACTTCATCAATCGAAATAATGGTGTTGTGTAAAAGGTATCTAACTACTATTAGTAATAACCCCAGTAAAAGACCAACCACAAAGCCAATAATCTGAACATATTGTTCTTTAGGTGAAACAGGAGTCTGAGGTAACGCAGCCTTTTCAAGAACAACATAGTCAGAAACTATACCGGCACTTCCAATTAGATAATGAGATAGTTGACCATACAGACCTAATATGAAATCGTTTTTTTCAGCGGCAATCTTGTCAAGTCTATCGAACTTGTTCTTTAAGCCCGGAATGCGCTCCCATTCGTACAAATAGTTTCCATACTCTTGTCTAAGTAAGGTGAAATTTGTATTTAACTCGACAAGTGTGTTGTCGACATCCTGATTCAATTTACCTTTTAAATCATCTATTTCTTTATCTAAAAGTCTTATTGAGGGATGTTGAGGCGTAGCATCCAATAATAGCAGATTACGTTTTTGCTGAAGACTAATAATTTGGTTTATCTCATCATTAAAACTCTGTGTGGGTAATTTGAAATTTAAACTGGCGAGATTAGCGAACTCTTTGTTGCTGAGTAATAATTCCTTAAAGTGATATAAGAGCGTTAGATCATGTTTGTATCCTCGAAATTTTTCTTCGTAAGCCGAAGCATCTGGAAGAAAGCCCTGTCCCAAATTGTTGTAACCTTCAGTCAGGCGAAGTGCAATAATTGAATCCTGATATGCATCGTATAACACGGCAAAAGTGTCAATTTGTGTTTCGATAAAATTTAGGATATTACGGATGCCTTCACGCTTGTCATCCCAAGCATAAACAATAAACTCATCAGCTACTGAAGATACTATAGCCCTGGCGCGTTCCGGGTTTCTGTCTTTTAAACTAATCTTTATTGTTTTAGTAGCAAAATCAACAGCCACATCAAGTTTAGTTGCTATCTCATCAATTACTTCTTTTTTGCTAAGGAATTTAAAATAATATATACCGGATAAATCTTCCTTAATAACATTATTTCTCACATGGACGGCCATGGAAAAATAAGAATTGGTCAATACCTGCCCTGTATCCTTCGTGTATTCAAATTCTTTTCCATCCACTGTAAAGTTGATGTAGACTTTATGTGGATTAATGATTTTTACATAAATAGGAACATTGATGATTGTGTTACTTACCGTAATGCCCTCAATCTCAAATGGAGTTGATGTATAAAGTTCACTGAATATGAATTTCGTTTTCCCTTCTTTATAATAACCAGTTTGCAAGGGCAGTCTAGTCATAACCCTATCTAGCAAAAGATTGGACTTCATTAATTGTACTTGCCTGCTGATCTCTTCCTGATCGGCTAATCTTACGCTTTCATACCCTAAAATTTGAGTTGTTTTTTCGTGTTTAATCATTACCGAAGTTGTTGCCTCGTAAACACGAGGGGTGTATCTCAAATAAATAATAGATAGAGTTACACAAACGATAACTATAAAGATAATCCAAACTATAGACTTCTGTACTACATAAAGAAGAAGACCAAGATTAAAGTCGTCAACGGGACTGGAGGGTTGACTCTCTGAAAATTCGGTATTGTTATTTTCCAAGGCTTTTTAGAGTAATGACTAGCGTGATAAGTGTTGCAATACTTGTTATAGGTGCAATATACGGGAAGATTAAACCAAGTACATCAGTGACATAATTTCTTTTCTCCTGAATATATATAATATCATTTCCCTGTAAAATCAAATCTGTTTTCCGCACACTTTCTAATGTAGATAAATCAACTAAATGAACCTCCGGATTTTTTAAATCTCCCCGAATGATTTTTATTTTATAAGCTTTTAATCCCCGGTTAAGTCCCCCTGCTGCAGCTAGCACTTCAAACAAACTTGTTGGTGTTCTATTTAAAGAAACAACCGAAGCGGAATTTCCTTTAAAAAGAATCACGCGCCTATTCACGACTTTTAAAATAACATAAGGATCCACAAATAATCCGGAAAATTTTTCAGCTAAAACTCTCTCCAATTCTGATTCTGTATATCCTTTTACAAAAAAGTCACCAAGAACAGGGATTCTCGCAAAGCCATCTTTATCTACCAAATAGGTGCTATTGCCGGCCTTGCCTCCAGCGCCTCCAATTATATCAATTAAAGCAAACCCATCTCGAGAATATATTTGTACTGTTAATTCATCTCCAGATTGAATGATGTACTGATCTATTTGTCGTTGTGCCAAAGAAAAGAATTCGTAGTCCTTAAGACGGTACATTTCATTGGGATAAAGTACTTTACATGAGGGTAATGAGATAATTGCAGATGCAATAAAAAATAATAAGGCAAATTGCTTCATTGTATATTTGGTAAGCAAATCTATAAAAAGGCACATGTAATTTTTATTCTTTATTCCTTCGTCCATGCTCAATTAGTGATAAGTATAGTCTTTCCATATCGGCACAAAGTCTTTGGTAGCTGAAATTTTTATTGACAAACGAACTGCCATGTTTTGATAGGTCTGAACGTAAATTATCCTCATTAACCAATTTTAAAAGATTCACAGCAAAAGATTCTTTATCGCCCACAGGTGATAAAAGTGCTGTTTTATTATTTATGACAATATCCTCAATACCGCCAACGTTGGTAGAAACTATTGGCTTCCCTGCGGCCTGCGCTTCAATAAGGCTTACAGGAGTACCCTCATTGTTTGACGTAAGTGCTATAATGTCGATGCCCGCATTACAGATATCAATATCTTTTATCCAACTTGTAAAAGTTAATATATTCTTCTCTTGGGGGTTTTGATTATTAAACTTTAAGGAAAGGGACATTGCTATCCTTTCAATACTAGCTCTTTCTTCTCCGTCCCCAATAATAAATGCTCTGATTTTTTTATGAGTTTTCTCGGAAACTATTTTGATAGCGTTTAAAAACAGACTGTGATTTTTAATTGGGACAAGTCTGCCTACAATTCCAATGGCTATTTCATCATCATCTATATTATACTCTTTCCTAAACAGGTCTCTTTTAAATTCTTTGTTTTCCCCAAACCTTTTAAGATCAAAACCTAGGGGGATGATAGCGATTTTCCCCGCGGGGGCAATATTGTAAGTATCATACAGTTCTTTTTTTTGAATTTTACTAAGAGAAATAATTTTAGTAGTTCGTTTAGCAAGATATCTCTCTATTTCAAGAAACATTTTTGTTTTTGCTGAACCAAAATAGGAATGAAAAACATGGCCATGAAATGTATGGATAATGATCGGGACTCCACTATGTATAGCAGCTAGTCTGCCAAGTGCTCCGGCTTTTGCTGCATGCGTATGAACAATATCTGGCTTAAATTCTTCAATGATTTTTCGAATTCTGAAGTAGCCTTTATAATCCCGGAAAGGATGAAGTTCACGGTACATGTCGGGAATGTAAACGGGGTGAAGATCAAGATTTCTGACAATATATTCAGAGCTTTCTTCAGTCTCATCTCTCATGCCAGAAATTAGCAGCGTCTCAAATTTTGGCTCAAGAAATTTGCTTAGGTAAGCTGCATTATATGCCGGGCCTCCCAGATTGAGCCGATTGATTATCCTTAATACTTTAGGCATCTGGGGCGAAATATTTTTTATACCAATACTGAAAAACAATCAATCCCCAAACAATGGCCGGTGTGTCTCCGGGATTTTTAGAAAAAAGCTTTTCTCTCAATTTTTCAATTTCATTAAAATCAAAAATGTTTTGCTGTTTTATGAAATTCTTTTCAAGTAATTGATTTTCAATTAGGGCCCGCAATCCTGTATTCATCCATTTTAGCAAAGGAACTTCAAAGCCACTTTTGGGCCGGTTGAAAAGTTCCACAGGTAGTTCGGCTCTAAAAGCATCTTTCAAAATTTTCTTACTGGATGAGGTATCAATTTTATAAGATACAGGAAGAGTGAAAGCATAATCTACAAGCGTATAGTCCAATAGAGGCACTCTCACTTCAAGGCTGTTTGCCATGCTCATAAGATCAACTTTAGTAAGCATATCACTAGGCAGAACCATTTGCATATCAGCAAGGAGAACATCATTCAAATCTCCTTCCTCTTTTATAGTATTTAATACGAAGCGCTTTTTATTTTCTAATTCGCTTTCGTCCAGTATTTTTTTGTTTTTCAACAACGCTATTGCGCTTTGCTGAGAATTTAAAATGCACCATCGCCAATAGCGTTCATCTTTCGCTAATTGCAATCCCTCGCCATATCTTTGTGCTTGTCGAAACAAGTTTGTAAATTTAGAATGTCTTGATTTTGGAAGGCTTTTTAGAAAAGGTAACCCCAATGCTATCAGGACATTAATCAAATTTTTGTCTTGTGCTCTGAATTCTGCTCGGTGCTTATTATATCCTGCAAATAGTTCATCACCTCCGTCTCCTGACAGAGCTACTGTCACGCTCTCACGGGTTTTGGAGCTGAGAAGATATACTGCTATTGCTGATGAATCTGCAAAGGGCTCATCTAGATAATCTAGGACTGAAAATACATTTGCCAACATTTCATCGTTGGAAATTGAGAATACGGTATGATTGGTCTTGAACTTTCTTGCTACCAAGTTGGCATAATGAGTTTCATCAAAATATGGTTCGTCTTTGAATCCAATGGAAAATGTATTTAAATCAGTTACATATTTTGAAGCACAGGCAGTAACAATGGATGAATCAATTCCTCCACTCAGGAATGCCCCAAGAGGAACATCAGAAACCAACCTTCTTTCTACAGCTTCTTCTACCAGTTTGTGCAACTCCGCTTTAATAGATTCATAATTTTCTTTCCCGGTATGAATTTTCTTTCCCGGTTCAAAAGGGATGGAATAGTATTTTTCAGATTGAAAAATTCCTTTATCATCAATTATGGCAAAGTAGCCCGGCCGAATTTTTTGAACGTTTTTTAAAATACAATTTGTACCCGGCACATAGTTTAGCTGAAGGTAAAGTGCGAGCGTTTCATAATCTATTTCTTTTTTGATCGGGAAACTCATAATTGCTTTCATTTCGGAAGCAATTACCACCATTGTGTCATCGGTATAAACGTGAAGTGGTTTTATTCCGAACCGATCACGAGCAAGGAAAATTTCATGATTTAAATTGTCGAAAATGGCAAATGCGTAAAAGCCATTAAGATATTCAAGACAGACTTTTCCTAATTTTATATATAGATTCAATAATACTTCAGTATCCGAGGTGGAAGTTAAATCTAAATCAAAAAGAAATTTTTTTCGGAGTTCCCGAAAGTTAAAGATCTCACCATTGAAGATAATGGTATACCTCCCACTCTTGTCGCTCATGGGCTGATTAGCAGATTGTGAAGGATCAATAATTGAAAGACGTGCATGAGCAAAGCCGACCTGGGGCGAGAGAATTACACATTGTTGAATGTCAGGCCCTCTTTTAGACAGTGTCTGGATGGCATCCTCAAGATAGCCATTCAATCGATGTTGATTATTTTTGGAGAAATATCCAGCAATTCCGCACATGCTTTCTTCTGCTTAAGTAAGCCGCAAAGATGGAATAATCGCTTAATTTTGAGGCCACATTATGGATGTTTATGATTTAATAGCCTTTCCTTTTTATTTAAGCATCATTTATTTATTTGCAACTTTTATTCGCGGTAGGAATCGCAGCAATAGTCTTTATCTAAAGTATTTTATTAGGGGGTTGAATTATAAAATTATTGGAGGAGTGGGATTTGCATGCATTTATTGGTTTTATTACAAGGGAGGGGATAGTTTAAATTTTTATTACGCGGCAAAATGTTTATACAAATTATTTTATAGTAATCCTTCCGCATATTTCTCTTTCGTCCTGTCAACAAAAGCTCCTTGGCCACATCAGTGTTGGTGGGATGCTTACAGCTATGACGTGCTATGGTTAGCTAAAGGAAGCGCATCCCTTACCTCAATAAAAATCGCTTCTATAATCAATTTGCTGGCATTTAATTCATTTATGGCAATCACTTTGATTTATAGTTTTATTACATACTTATTTACTTGGAAGGCTTTTGAGCTTTTTGCTTCCCTTTATCCCAAACTAGAGAAGGAATTGGCTATTTCATTTCTGATGCTTCCTTCCGTGATATTTTGGGGTTCTGCTATTGGAAAAGATTCAATTATGTTAGCAGCCATCATGAATCTGATTTGTTGTTTTTATGAACTAGTAATAAAGAAGCGGGTCAGAATAGTGAACATCATTTCTATTTTGATTACAGTGTATATCATTTCACTTGTAAGAGGATACGTATTATATACACTCAGTGCAAGCTTAATTCTCATGACTGCGATATACTATAGAAACTTACTTACTAGTGCAAGTGTCAGATTTGTTGCTTTACCTGTTTTTGTATTGGGTGGTTTGGGCGGAGCTTATTTATTTATTCAAAGTATCGGGAGTTCTGCATCTTCATATAGCCTTGATTCGCTTCAAAGAACAGCAGAAGGATTTCATAGCTGGCATACCACCCTAGGTGCCTCAGGGGGATCTTATTATTCGTTGGGAAACGATGTTGATTATACACCACTTGGTATTATGAAAAAAGCACCTTTAGCTTTAATAATTACCCAATTTGGTCCTTTTTTCTGGCAAATAAGGAACCCAGTTATGTTTATCTCCGGAGTAGAGAGCTTGATTTTTCTTTTCTTTTTTATTAAAGTATTCTTTAATATAAGAATATACAGAGCCTACGACATCTTGTTTAAAGATCACATTATTATGTTTTGCATCTGCTTTATAGCTATTTTAGGAATAGCTATAGGTATGACTAGCTTTAACTACGGAGCATTAGTGCGTTACCGTATTCCCATTCTTCCGTTTTTTTTGGCTTTGCTTTCCATAACCAGTCTTAAAATTTATGGAAGAGGAATCTTTAGTTCGCCTAAACGAGTAAGTTTTTAATTCTGCATAAACAATAAGATATGATGACCTTGTCAAATTTATACCTGCGGTTTATTCAATTCTACGACCGAAACCTGAAAAAGAAAAGCAGTTCGCTGGAGCAAGTACTGAAAGCAAACAATCAATTGCGCTGGTTAGATTTTGGATCTTCCTCCCTGATATCGGAAGGCTTTCATTTTGCCGATTTATATCCGGCTTCTGAAGCTGCCGAAAAAATGAAAAGCAAATATTTTCAGTTTAATATGGTTACTACTGGTGAGAGCGAGTTGAAGCAACTGGGCAAATGGGACCTTGTTAGAATGCAACATGTCTTCGAGCATTTGACTTTGGAGGACGGGCTTATAGGTTTAGGAAAATGCTGGGAACTGCTTAATGAAGGCGGATATTTACTGATTACCGTGCCTGATCTCAATATCTTTATTAATGAATACCGCAACGGTACGTTGCATACCATGGATTCGTTTAAAGATTGGGCTTTGACAAGGATACCCAAAGATGCACCTGAGAGTTTTTACTTTTCAATTTTCACACACAGCGTATTACATCAACAGCATGTGTGGTGCTATGATGAAGAAGGCTTAATATATCAGTTGAACCGGACTGGCAAGTTCAAAAATATCAGGCGGTTATCTGTTTTTCATCCTTTGGCACGGATTCCTTTTACCCACAATCGGCCTTTGGAAGATTTGTGCATTTTGGCTCAAAAGGCATAAAGTGCCTCTATCTATCTAGTAGCAAGTGCTTCATCCGCTACTAGCAAAAAAAAAAGACTTATCTTTTCGGAGGCTCAGTTCTTTACTCCGTTGGATGGCTTCCCTCTAATCCCCTAATTTCCTCTCATCCCATTCTCATAACTATTCTTGTTAAATTCGCACCTATGTTCAAAAAATCGCAGCTAAGCGGCTCGGCAAGCATCTTTGCTTCTCTAAAAAATGAATAGTCAACCTTTTGTTACGGTTCTTCTTCCGGTATATAACGCACAACTTCATGTACGGCAAAGTATAGAGAGCGTGCTGGGTCAAACGTTCCCTAATTTTGAACTTTTAATCATTAATGACGGTTCCACCGATGATAGCGAAAAGGAAATTCTGTCTTACACGGATGCGAGGATTCGCTATTACGAAAATGAAAGCAACGCAGGGCTTATCGCTACGCTTAATTGGGGGATGGAACTTGCATCAGGAAAATATATAGTTCGCATGGATGCCGATGATATTTGTATGCCCGACAGAATTCAGAAACAAGTGCAGTTTATGGAAACTCATCACAAGGTTGGTGTTTGTGGGTGTTGTGCGGACGTAATTGGTAAGCCAAACATAAAAATGAAATATGATGCGCACGATGCATCCATACGAATTAAAATGCTTTATCAATGTCACATGCTTCATCCTTCAATTATCTTACGCAAAGATTTGCTAGACAAACTTGGGCTTCGATATAACCCGGCTTTTGTGCATGCGGAAGACTATGAATTATTTTGCCGCCTTGGGAAATTTACAAAACTTGCCAACCTGACTGAAACGCTATTATTATATAGAGAACATGAAGGAAGTGTTTCGAGAATATATCAGGATGTACAAACAAAAAATTCGCTGGAAGTGATTCAACAACAATTCAAGGATTTAGGCATGGAGATAGACGAAACAGAAGTAGATTTGTTTAAAGGTTTGATGAATTCCCGATTTGATTTTGCAGAGAAAGAGGTTTACGTTATCGAAAATTTATTGGAGAAAATTATAGCTGCAAACAGGCAATCAAAAAATTTGGATGAAGCATTATTAGAAACCATACTTTTCCAAAAATGGAAAGACCTGTTGATGAATGTTACTAGGTTCGGCTTGAATATTTATCGCTTAGGCATGAACTCCCACCTTTCAAAATTAGGAAATTTTACAGTTACTGAAAAAGTAAAGCTTTCTTTAAAGTCGCTTTTGAAGCTTTAATCAGGGATGAAGACTCCTTTTTTCTCAATTATAATGCCTACCTATAATCGGGCTGCTTTTCTAGCGGTTGCAATTGAAAGTGTTTTGACTCAAACCTTTGAAAATTGGGAATTAGTAGTAGTAGACGATGGTTCTGCCGACAATACTAAAGAGGTTGTACTATCTTTCAACAATTCAAAAATAAAATACCTGTTTCAATCTAACAGTGAGCGTTGCGCGGCACGTAATAATGGTATCAATCATTCGGAAGGACAATACATTTGCTTTTTAGACAGCGATGACTACTATTTACAAAATCATTTAAAAAGTCTTTATCAGGCTATTGAAAGTTCCGATTTTCCTGAAGCTGTTTTTATTACAGATGTGGTGCGCGAGGAAAAAGGTAAGTTGACCAAAGTGGCTCACGAGCCTATTGAAAACTACTTGAATAATGTTTGTTATATCTTGTGTGTAAGAGAATCAGTAATTCCAGCAAGGGTTTGTATTCATAGCAACATTGTCAAGAAATTTCAGTTTGCCTCGGATATTACAATCAGTGAAGATGCTGAATTGCTCACGCGAATCGGGGCAAAATATCCGTTTATTCAGGTGCCCCAACACACGGTAGTCTATCACTTACATGAAGAAAACTCAACCAACCGATTTAAAAACCCCTATGCAAGTCAGTTAGTCGCGTTGAAAATGATATTCAGCAATCCGTCCCTGAAATCATTTATTTCTCTGAAAATCAAGAACGAGAAACTTTCTAAATGCTACTACGGAATAGCGCAATATTATCAGTACAAAAAGCAATATGCCCGCATGATATGGACATTGATTAAATCTATAGCACTATATCCTGGTGCGGAAAGTACAAAAGCAAAAGTTTACCTGATTCTAACCGGGTGGAGGGGTTAGGCAGTTGTTCCTACTTACTAATAGCTTGTTCAATAACAGCGCTGAGTTTCTCTATACATTGTTTCATGGTAAAATGTTCGCCAACTCTTTTGGATGCTTGCATCCCCATTTTGTTCGCCAACGCTCGGTCTTTGGCCACGCGAACCATATTTGCCGCCATCGCATCAACATCAAACTCATTGCAAAGCAGACCGGTTTCTTCTTCTATAATTACATCCATAATACCGGCATGACGGGTGGCAATTACTACTAACCCGCTGCTGCATGCTTCCATAACCGAATTAGGCGTTCCTTCCTTTTCATTTAATATAGTAACAGCAGAATGCTGAACGTAAGCCAATGAGTTTTTCATCAGTTCAAATATTTCCTGTTGAGTAACAACCCCTTTAAAAATTACTTTGTCCTCTACTTTAAGTGCCTTGCATAAACTCACACAGGCGCATAGAAGATTTTCATCACCACCGACCATTATCAACTTCGCTTCAGGGATTTGTTTCAGCGCTTTACTAAAAGCAAGAATGCTTAGATGCGGATTCTTGGTGTCGCAAAATCTTCCAGCCGATAAAAATACAGGCGGATTTGCACTATGGTCGCTGTAAGTAAATATTTCAGTGTTCGCCCCCGAGGGAATAATTTGAATTTTATTTTCGGGGCAGCCCAAACTCATCAATTGCTTTTTCATATCGTGCGACACACACACTACGGCCTTTGCCATATCAAAAAGATGGTCATAATCTTTTCGATATTTTTCAAGAGTGGTACTGCGGTAAGCAGTCCATCCGCGAAAATGCACGATAAGCGGAATGTTATTACGCAGACAAATATCCATCAGCGGAAAAGCCGTAATGGCGTAATTGGCATGAATAGCTTTTATCTCATGCTTCAATAGATACTTTTCTACTGCTTGCTGATGTTGAGTATATCGCGAAACGCCCACCCATTCTTTCAGTGCTATAATCACTTTGTCGAAGCCCTTTTCCGAAAGAAATTTTTGACGATTGCCATCATATTCGGGAAGTTCACCCCCATACAAATAATGGGAGCGGAAAGGAAGATGCTTCACTAAATTATGAATAAATGTTTCGCTGTACTTATCGTAGTTGTAGGAGATGATAGCAATGTTATGCATGGAGTACAAGTTCATTTTTGTGTTTCATTAAAGCAGCTTCATATCTTGAAAGATATGGCTTCATCAAAGGGTCACCGCCATAAATTTGCCGGTTAATATCTGCCATAGTATCTAAAGTAAAATGAACAAACACAATCGGATATTTTCCATTAATCAATACTTCATTGCCGGAAGCAACACGAATTGAATCGCGCTTATTCCACGAAGCTACATTGCATCCTTCATGCCAGACGACCCCCACATTAGGGAAACGGGAAGGCAGCAAGTCTAAATACTTCTGGTCATCCCAATAGCCCTTCTCATAGTTTTTCTCACATCTGTAATGGCAAACCATAGCCCACCAGTCAATAATTTCGAGAGCGGTTTCGTTGGCCGCGAAAAAACCGGCATTAAAAACGCCATCGGTAAAATTATTGGTAAACACCCACTCATCTTCATTCGGATTTTTACACCGCCAATGAGGGGTTAAGAGCACCCTGCTTTTTTCCAAATCATCAAATAGAAATTCGTAAGGCTGAAAAAAGAAGATGTCGTTGTCAAGTAGAATAACCTTATCGCAAACACTGCGCAGCATAAAGGAAGTAAAAACCGGTTTCAACGACCAGCGAAGCTTATCGGCTGAGCCCGCATACTTTTGAATGCTCTCCACTGCAAATGGTGTATCCTTCAGCTCTGATAAATCGTGCAGATAAAGATTTTGTGCTAACATCTTTCCCTTCGGAATTTTAGCATCTACCACCAGTACGTGAACTTCTTTAGTATCGTCAAATTGCTGAATAGACTCATAAAGTGTTTTTACATAATGATAGTAACTCGTAGTGCAGATAGTAGCAAAACAACCTTTCATCGGCAGGAAATTGATTTCAGATAATAATTTATGTGGCGCATGTCATTTACAAGGCCGGTAACAAAATGCGGAAACACAAACGGATAAACCACACACAACACTATAAAAATTTTTAAACTGCTCAACGAAAACAACAAGATAGAAATGAACGGAATGTAGCCTTCATAAACATCATTCAGCAGCCAATACGACATTTTTTTGTTCAGCCATAACCTTTTGATCCGCCAGCAAACGTGCACTAAAAATAACCTGAACAGAACCAGAGCACTAAATATATAAACCAGGTAAATACTCACAAAACTGAAAAAAATCAAGACCAGCAACAAGTCTAATGGCAGTAGTAAACGGTTGACGATTTTTAGAATGAACAGGGAATGAAACTTATTAGCGAAATTACTATTGCCCGATACCAAATCATTTTTTCGGTCAAACAGGTGATGTAACAAAATATTCCTGACCCCTCCGGTAAATTGGGATGCGCATAGGAGAAATAATAAGGGCAAACAATCTTTAGTATTACAAATAGAAGTAAAAACAATTGCAGACGGTAAAACATGGGCATACAGAGAATCGCAAAAAATGGCGGGTAAGAGATAGTGTTTCAATCTAAACGGAGGAACTGAATACAAGATAAAAAACACAAGATGACCAACTGAGAGAAGAAAGGCAGTTGAATAAAATCCATTTATTAAAACCTGAATAAGAATAGCCAGGGCGGGCATACAAAATGCAAATAACCATCTAAGCGGAACTGAAAGCCTGGCAACAAGATTTTTTTTTCCTGCTAGCCCATCCTCCGCAACATCGCTCCAATCATTTATAAAATATCCGAACGAAGCTGCCGAAAACATCCAGCAAATAAGCAGCAAGAGTTTATACCATATCTCCCCAATGGTATGTTCACCGAAAATTTCCTCCGAAAAGAAAAATATCGCAATAAGAGGCGGAATTTTGTAATGCCACCAATTACCAAGGCGAATCAGGCCGGATAATTTTGAAAAAATCAAATAAGATGAAGAAAGCACCATTTTGCCATGGCTAAAGTAAAATTATTGCCTTTCAACCGGCATTTCTGATTTGAAAGGCTCGCGGATAAGGGTAGGTTACTTAACAGTATAGTCTCGTATTGCAAAATTTTTAGCCACCAGCCAACGGCTATAAGGGCAAATGATAGCGTTAATACTAATTTTCAGCTTACTTCAATGCATGATTCTTTATATTATTGTAGGATATGAAAACATTGGCTGATTTACCATTGCAGATGCAAAAAGTGTATGGTGAAGAGCATGTCGTATTTAAATGTAGAAGAAGGGGTATAAAAGAAAATATCACTCTCCGGGAGTATGTAAGCAACAGTGAGGCAGTTTGCATGTTTTTGCAAAAGGTCGGTTTGCAACCTAAGGATAGGGTGTTAAGCATTGTGGGCAATTCTCCGGAATGGCATTTTATAGAGATAGGGATTTTTTCCTGCGGTGCAATTCACGTTCCACTTTCTCCTTTAATTAACATCGAACAAATTGAGTATGTGATTACGAATGCCGAGCCCGCTGTAATCCTGGTCAACTCTTTCGCTAAAAAGAAGCAGGTAGAATCGGTAGTTTTTAAGCTGAAGTTGCAAGCTTCCGTATTCAATACAAAAGAAGGAAACCTTTTCTCACCACTTTCCGGTGTAGCGGCTAACTGCAGTGTAGATCAAAATGATATAGCGGTTATTCTTTACACCTCAGGAAGTACTAATAAACCGAAAGGAGTAGCACTAACACATAAAAATATAATTACATCCATCAACGAGTTTTCGAAGCTCGATATTTTCAATAACTGTGATGATGCAATTAGTTTTTTACCAATAAACCACAGTGGGGAGCGTAAATTGAATTATTCTTATTTGCTAAGGGGGATCTCCGTTTGTTTTCCGGGGACTATTGATTCGATGTCTGAGAGTTTAAATTTTTTCAATCCTCAGATTAGCGCTATGGTGCCTTATTTGCTTCAAAAATTGATCTCTGAAGTTCCGAATAGTTATGGATTTAATGGTTTGAAAGTAGTTTGCGGAGGTGCCCCGCTTCATAAACACCTGTATCAAAATTTTACACGAATGGGGGGTAAAATTTTTGAAGTTTATGGATTAACCGAAACCAGTTCTTTGCTTTCATACAACACGGTGGGAGCGGAAATGGCAGGAACGGCAGGCAGGATAGCAAACAATATTTCTGTCACATTTTCTGAGCAAGGCGAAATTTGGGTTAAAGGAGACTGTGTAATGAAAGGTTATTGGATAAATAAAAATGAAATTGATTCTGCCCGCAATGCAGAAGGGTGGTTTCGAACGGGGGACATAGGGAATTTAAGTCAAGACAATTTTTTGAATATTAGAGGTAGGGCAAATAATTGTTTTAAGAACTCAAAAGGAGTATTTGTAAATCCCGAACAAGTAGAGAAACATCTCTCTGAACTTTTGCATGCTGAATTTGTAATAATCTTTGCAAACGAAACCGGTTACCTCAGCGCCATTGTCAAACCTGCAAAGCGTGTGGCAAATGAAATACAAAAGGATATTTTTAATCGTTACAACAAAAGGAGTTCAAACGATTTAAAGATTAACCAGTATCTGTCAATAAATGATTTTGTCGGTGAAAATTTAGTTACAAATAGCTTGAAACTGAACAGAAGTGAAGCGATTGCAAAATATAAAGATCATCCGTTTGAGATATTATTTTAAGATATGGAAGTTGCAGCATTTATAAAAAAGGTGGAACAGGAATATGATGAGATGCCTGTGGGTTTACTCAAGCCGGACTCAAAGTTTAAGGAAATTATCAACTGGAGTTCTATCAATTCTGTAGTATTTGCAACGATGATTGAGTTTGAATATCACGTAATGGTTACTTCGGAGGAGCTTAATTCGGTAAATACTATTACTGAATTGTTTGAATTGATTGTTAAGAAACAAATACCCTGATGGCTCACCACCAGTTACAAGGAATAGATTTATGCGGGTTAGCAGCATGTGTGCCCGGAAATAAATTAGCTGTTACTGAATACGAACACTTTACCATGCCGGAGAAAAAGGATTTTATTAAACATGTGGGAGTGGAGTATAAACGATATTCCAACGGTAAATTTACCACTGCCGATCTTTGCTTCGCTGCCGCACAAAAATTGATTGAAGAGCTTAATTGGTCACCAAGTGAAATAGGGCTTGTTATCCTAGTTACGCAAACGCCAGATTACACCTTGCCTGCTTCCTCTATACTTTTGCAAAATCGGTTGGGGCTGAATAAAAATATTATCGCATTCGATATTAACCTTGGTTGTTCAGGATGGGTGTATGGTTTATCTGTTGCAGCAGGACTCATGAAGTCTTTGAAGATTGATAAAGGCTTGCTATTGACCGGTGAAACTTCGGTGATTGCAGAGTATAAAAACAAAACTACCTTCCCTTTAATGGGAGACGCAGGCACGGCAACCGCTTTATTAAACAGCGACAACAGTAAAATGTCTTTTGATTTAAATACGAATGGAGCGGGATATGATGCCATAATCGCGCATAATAGCGGAGCAAGATTCTTTAGTGCTTCAAATGCCGGGAACATCTACAACCATTATGTTTCCTTAGATAGTCAAAGGGTTTTGGAATTTTGCCTGTTTGAAGTCGTACCTTCTGTGAAGAGCTTAATGGATAGCAATGCGATTGCCCTAACAGATATAGATTACTTTATTTTTCATCAGGCCAATAAAATAATTAATGAAAACCTGCGAAAAAAACTTGGAGTGCCCTCTGAGAAGTTTCCTTATTCACTGAGAGAATTTTCTAACACAAGTTCTGCATCTATCCCGCTCACCATAGTTACCCAATTAGCAAATGAAATCAAAAGCAAAAAACTAACCATGCTTTGCTCAGGTTTTGGAGTGGGTTTATCTTGGGGAAGTGTAATCCTCAAAACGGAGAAGGTTGTTTGCCCCGAACTTATTGAATTATGAACCATCCGGAATTTTCAGTGATTATTCCCGTTTACAATTCAGAGAGTTATCTGAAAAGATTGGCGGGTGAAATATCCAAAATTTTTACATCATTCGATAAAACCTTTGAACTTATACTAGTAAACGATTGCTCCCCTGACAGTAGTCTTGAAGAGATGAGAAAGTTGAAACTTCAAAACTCATTCCCAATCATCATTATTGATTTGAAAAAAAATATCGGACAATACGCTGCTACCATAGTAGGGCTTCATAACGCAGAAGGCAAGTTTATGATCACAGCGGATGCAGATATTTTTCCTCTTCAGGGTAATTTCAGGGATCTCATTAAACATGTCCTACCCGGTACAGAACTTATCTATGGTGAGCAGGAAAATACCCATATCGGTTTTCTCAGGAAATCAGGGAGTTTGCTTTTTAACTGCATGGTGAGATTTTCGCTAAATAAGAGAGTAAATGGTAATGGATCTTCATTCCGTCTAATCAGCAGAAGTCTGTTGAATAAAGTATTACCCCAAATTTATGAGCCATTGATGCTGGACATTTATTTAATAAATGCTTCTATGGATGTTAGATTTATCCCTCTAACAATAGATTCCACAGGAACATCCTCTTATTCATTTTTAAAGCTGATTTCGCAGGGAATAAATTTATTGGGAGGCTTGATATTTGAAAGGTCGTATCTTTCGAAAAAATTTGAGCCCACTATTTTAGTTGGTAGCGGTAACAATAGCGGATCCCAAATGTCAATAGATAATACATCGATAGAGGATAAAACAGTGTATCCAATTCAAATTAATACGCTTGAAGGCGCAGTTTTTTGTTTCGGGGATTTTAAGGGAAAGAAAATTCTTATCGTGAATGTAGCTTCAGCCTGTGGTCTTACACCGCAATATGACAAATTGCAAAAACTTTATTCGGAGCATAAAGATAGGTTAGTTGTTATAGGAGTACCGTGCAATGATTTTGCCAAACAAGAGCCGGGAACGTCTGAAGAAATACGAGAGTTTTGTGATGCCATGTACGGAGTTACATTTCCGCTTACAGAGAAAGTAAATATTCTTAATGAGCCTGTTCATCCGTTATATAATTTTCTTACTAAAAGGGAGCTTAATGGCATGATCGAAAGCAAAGTAGTCTGGAATTTTCAAAAATATCTTCTCAACGAAAAAGGGGAGTTAACCCATTATTTTAATCCGGATGTTCTGCCTGATCATGAAGCCTTACTTAAAGCCGTCTCTACTTAAATTTCTATGCGCATTACTCATGGAAATCTTCTGTTGAGAACAGTTGGCCTTGAAGACCTTGAGCAGCTTCGTATTTGGAGAAATTCGGAGGATGTGAATCATTATCTGATAAATCGCCCTAAGATTACTGCCAAGGCTCAGCAAGAATGGTTTGATAATTTAGATCCCGCCAGTTCTATTTATTTTTTAATTATAGTTGACGGCAAAAAAGCAGGACTTGCTTACGCCAATAATATAGATGAGGCCCAAAGGAATTTTGAGGGAAATATTTTTATAGGCGATGTCACCTTTTCTGATTCATTTGTACCAGTTAAGTCAGCCTTACTTCTTACCATTTTCTTTTTTGACAAGCTGAGGTTTATTTCTACCTATTCAACAGTTCACCAGGATAATTTTAAGGCACTTGACCTGGATAGAAAGCTTGGCTTTATAGAATTGAAAAGAACACCTCCCTTCATTGTGAGTAAATGTATAAATGAACATTTCTTTTCCGTAACAAATACTTTAATCAAGGCATTGCTGAGGGATATAAATATGCAGATAACTATAGAGCCGGGCGATACCAAATATCCCTTTATACATAATAAATAATATCTTTACGAAAATGGCGCGGGTAGTTTTTGTTCAGGATATAGTTTACGAATATTTCGGAGTCATGTACATGAGTGCTTATTTGAAACAGCATGGACATGATTGCGATGTGGTGATTGAATATGCCGACAAAAAGTGGCTAGAGCGAATTGAATCTTTGAACCCGGATATCATAGCATTTTCAGTTTTAACTGGTAGCTACAAATGGGCACTTGAGAAAGCCCAGTTCATAAAAAGCAAGTTAGGTAAACCAGTCATTTTCGGGGGTGTTCATGTTTTTCTTAACCCGCAAAAAACGATTGATAATCTTGTTATTGATGCTGTATGCACTGGGGAAGGCGAGACTGCTATACTAAACCTCTGCAACTCAATTAGTGCCGGTGGCATAGATTATAATACAGAAGGTTTTTGGTTCAGAATGCCGGATGGAACTATTAAGAAGAATGCTCCAGCTAAATTGATTGATGATTTAGATAGTCTTCCATTTGCCGACCGCAGTATTTATTATAAATATCCGGCCATTGCGAAGAGAAATATTCTACCACTTCTCGGAAGTCGTGGATGTCCTTATACCTGCACATACTGTTTTATCCCTTCTGCAAAAAAAATATTCACTGGGCTTGGAAAGTTTATTCGTGAACGAAGTGCAGAAAATATTTTGGTGGAAGTAAAACAATGCATAGAGCAATCTCCATCAAAAGAATTTGTTCATTTTGTCGAAGATCACTTCGGTAACAATCGTGAAGTGGCGCTTGAAGTTTTGCAAGGCCTTTCAAAGTTTAAAAACGGAAAATTGGGATGGGGTGGAGCTATAAGGGTTGAACGATTCAACAAAGAGGATTATGTAAAAGCACTTAGCAAAACTAATCACGGTTTATTAGGAATAGCTGTGGAATGTGGCGATGAGAAATACAGAAAAGAGGTATTGAAACGCGATGTAAAAAATCAGGAAATAATAGACTCTGCAAACTTAGCTCACAAATACGGAATTAAATTTGATACGTTGAACATGGTAGGTTTGCCCGGTGAAACATTCGAGCAGGCTCTGATGACCTTGGATCTGAACATTAAGATTAAACCAGAGTTCGCGAACTGCTACGTTTACCAGCCCTTTCCAGGAACGGAATTACAACAATATTCCATTGAACATAAACTGATGGATGAATCGGTAGTAAATAATTTAGGCCTGTCTTTTTACGACCGCTATTGGCAGAACAACAAGGAGTTGAATCGAATAATAAATGTTCAGCGGATTCTAGGCCTTGCTGTCAAGTTTCCGATACTTAAAAAGCCACTTGTTTTCTTGGCTCGAAACAACTGGCGTCTTACTGTAGATTTAATTTTTGGCATGTATTACTTGTGGTGGCTGGCATATTACTATCGCTTGACACCTGCTCAGATATTTGATCTGATTACCGTATGGCTGAAGTCAAAAATGAATGCTTCCGACCCTGCCTCGGAAAGTATCAAACAAGGCGAAGGACAATTATACCCTCAAATGAATAAAATGTAATACAGCATTAAAGAATTCCTGTTGCTAATGACAAATAAAGTTGATTGCCTTTTTATAAATCCCCGCGACCTGATAGGTGCGGATGCTTATATTAAACTGGCTAATCTGGCCGGTGTGCTGAATACAAAAAATATTACTTCCGAAATTATTGAGCCGGCAGCTTCGCATGTTTCACATGCACAGATTATGGATACGATACGGAAAAAGAATCCGTCTATCATTTGCGTGGCGGCCTTCCCCTCTACTTTGCACGATGCGTATGTCACGATCAATATGATCAAGGATAAGTTTCCTGACAAAACCATCATCCTGGAAGGTTACCACATCAATGCCGATCCTTCTATCCTTCTCCATTTAAATATTCCTTATGGCATAAGGGGCGATGCTGAATATTCCTTTGCCGCTTTTTGCGAGAGTATTCTGAAAGGGGAAAAGCCTTCGCGTGATTTGCCGGGTTTAGTTCTCAATGAGAATGGTGAGTTAAAAGTAAATGAGCCGGAAGTTATCCGCGATATTGATGCACTGCCATTACCCGCCTATGATAAATTGCCGATTGGAAATTATTACAGCGCAAGCACTAATAAAACATACATGAAGCTTTTCACCACGCGAGGCTGTCCTTATGATTGTAACTTTTGCGCAAGTGCCCCTCAAATGAAATACCGCTGGTTGAGTAATGACAATGTAATTAAGCACCTGGAAGTGCTAGTGAATAAACTGGGTGTGCAGTGGGTTGAGTTTATGGATCTTACTTTTACCGTTTCGAAAAAACGGACAATTGAAATGTGCGATGCAATTATTCAATCAGGAATAACTTTCGACTGGGGCTGCGAAACCCGCGCAGACAAAATTGATGAAGAACTCGTGATAAAAATGAAGGAAGCGGGATGTAAGAAGATAACTTTTGGAGTTGAGTCAGGCAGTGAGAAGATACGGAATCAAACCGGTAAGCGAATCAGCAATGGCACTTTTAAAACTGCCTTTGATTTGTGCCGGAGGCATGGAGTAAAAACGATGGCGAATTTTATTTTCGGGCACCCGAATGAAACGGCTGAAGATATGTTGGAGACTATCAATTTTGCTCGCGAGCTAAAGCCTTTCAATGTTTTATTTTTGCGTATGGTACCCCTCCCCGATGTGGAAGTATATCAACAAGGCGTTAAGAACGGAGAAGTAGAGGCAGATGTGTGGTTAAAGTATATGAGAGGTGAAATTGGCCATCCTATCTATTATCCCTCTACCATTAGCAAAAGAGAAATGGATCGGCTTTACAATCGCGCATACCTGCGATTCTATATGTCGGCTTTCGCTTTTAAAAATTATTTGCCCTTCATCTTTGATTTCGGCTTTATGAAAAAATCGCTAAGCATTTTTTTGCGAATGGCATTTGGCAAACCGGTTTTCAAGTAAGGGTTTATCTGCCTATCTTATGTTATGAAACAACCCGAATTGTGGTTCTGCGATTACAATAAAAAATATGAAGGTCCCGAACCTTACTTTTTCCCGGAGAGGGAAATAGAGGTGGCTCAGTTTCTCGAACACAACCACCAGGCGCTGCAAAATGAATTGAAAGTTTTATGGGAATACAATAGTGTTAATGCTGCCGATGCTTTCGGAAATTACGATTCATTTGATGATAAGCAGTTCCCTCCTCGCTCCTGGCAAAAAATGGTTTTTAAAGTATGGGGCTTAAAGAATAAACGAAATTGCGACCGGTTCCCCATTACTGCTTCTATCATCAAAAAATTCCCTGCTGTTTCCAGCTGCTTTGTTACCAAAACCTCACCCGGTTCTGTCATTAAACCTCACTGCGGTGAGACCAATGCACACCTTCGTATACATCTCGGTCTGCATGTGCCTGAAGTTGCTTCCTCGGTTTGCGGAATGGAGGTAGGTAATGAAACCACAGGGTGGCAGAGCGGCAAAACCTTTGCCTTCCTTGACGGACACCACCATCATGTATGGAATAACTCAGATGCAGATCGTTATGTGTTGATTGTAGATTTGATAAGACCGGAGTTTGCTTCCCGAAGGAATTTTATTTATGCAAGGGTGATTGTCAGCCAGATGTTTTTCTATTTCACCAGTTTGATGAAGATTTCCAAGCTACATCTTGTACCTTCTACATTTTTAGACATAGTTACTTACGTGCTCTACTTACCAGTGCAATTGATGATTCAACTGAATAACCGAATTGGTTTTATCAAATTGTGAGAAACTATTTTCCTCCGAATTTTTCCTTTAATAATTTCTGCATTGAAATCATTTCATCACGAAGCTTGGCGGCAGTGAGATAGTCTAGATCTTTAGAAGCCTCCAGCATTTTCTTTCGCGTTGCCTCAATAGATTTATGTAATTGATCGGCATTCATATACTGAACCACGGGTTCTGCTACCAAAGTCATTTCTTCTTCCATTTCAACATAAGCATCAGGTGAGGAATTGCGAATGCTGAGAACTGACGTTTGGTGCATGATATCTTCCTTGCTTTTGAAAATGGTAATAGGTGTAATATTATGCTCAAGGTTGTACTTGATTTGTTTCTCTCTTCTACGATTGGTTTCATCAATGGTCAGTTGCATACTATTGGTAATCTTATCGGCATACATAATTACTTTGCCGTTTACATTTCGTGCAGCACGCCCGCTTACTTGTATCAAACTTCTTCTGTTACGTAGGAATCCTTCCTTATCGGCATCCAGAATTGCAACCAGCGATACTTCAGGCAGGTCTAATCCTTCACGCAAAAGATTAACTCCAATAAGTACATCGAATTTCCCTAGACGCAAATCGCGAATGATTTCAATACGGTCAAGCGTATCAACCTCACTGTGTATATAGCGGCACTTAATGCTGAGTCGTCCCATATACTTATTCAACTCCTCAGCCATTCGTTTGGTGAGTGTGGTAACCAAAACTCTTTCGTGTTTCTTCACGCATTCATCTACTTCTTCCAACAAGTCATCAATTTGATTCAAACTTGGCCGTACTTCTATAGGGGGATCAAGCAAGCCCGTTGGACGAACCACTTGTTCTACAAAACTCCCTTCGGTTTTCCCCATTTCGTAATCTCCCGGGGTAGCGCTCACATAAATCACTTGATTAATCGCTTTCTCAAATTCAGGAAAGTTAAGCGGACGATTGTCCAAAGCTGAAGGCAAACGAAACCCGTATTCCACCAAATTCATCTTTCGGCTTCGGTCACCTCCTGACATACCTCCTATCTGAGGAATGCTGGCGTGGCTTTCATCTACCACAAGTAAGAAGTCATCGGAAAAATAATCAAGCAGGCAATAAGGACGGGTACCTTTGGCTCTTCGGTCTAAGAAACGAGAATAGTTTTCAATTCCTGAACAATAACCAAGTTCACGCATCATTTCCATATCAAATTCAGTACGCTCTTTTAATCGCGCTGCTTCTATGTGTTTTCCAACTTCTTTAAAGTATTGAATTTGGGTGTTGAGTTCCAGTTGAATTTCATCTAATATCTGCATCAGAGAATCCTTAGAAGTAACATACAGGTTAGCAGGGAAGATGGCGGCTAAATCCAATTTGCCAAAGGTTCGTCCGGTTACAGGATCAAAACTCTGTATTTCCTCAATTTCATCTCCGAAAAAAGTAATCCGGTAAGCATAGTCCACATATGGCAATGCTATTTCTACTACATCTCCTTTTACACGGAAGGTTCCGCGTTGCAATTCTTCGCCACGAGAGTAAAGGCTATCAACCAATTTGTGTAAGAAAGCATTACGGGCAATTACTTGGCCTGCATGAATACGAATAATTCCGTTTTCGATTTCCACCGGATTACCCAAACCATAAATACACGACACAGATGCTACAACAATAATATCTCTGCGTCCCGAAAGCAGTGAAGCTGTGGCACTCAATCGTAGTTTGTCTATTTCTTCATTAACTGCAAGGTCTTTTTCAATATAAGTGCCGGATGAAACAATGTATGCCTCAGGCTGATAATAATCGTAATAGGATACAAAGTACTCAACCGCATTATCTGGAAAAAATTGTTTTAGCTCTCCATACAGTTGAGATACGAGTGTTTTATTGTGGGTGAGAACTAAGGTTGGTTTCTGAACATTCTGTATAACATTAGCTATGGTAAAAGTTTTTCCCGAGCCGGTAACACCCAGCAGTACCTGGTCGCGCTCGCCCTGTACAATTCCCTCAGTTAACTGCCGGATGGCTTCGGGCTGGTCTCCTGCCGGCTGAAATTTGGTGGTAAGTTTGAATTCCATCGAACTGCAAGTTTACGGTTTTCTAGAGGGACCCTTGCTTATTAATGTTAAAAAAGTGTCTTGCGGTCAATCATGGCTAGCTTACAATTTATTGGATTGAGAATGGGTAAAGAGTTGATTGCCTTTTCGGACTTTGGATATAGTTTCTACCTTAGCGCTCCTAAAAAAATCAAATATGGATTTATCAGAAGTTGTAGCAATTACCGGAATGCCCGGCTTATTTAAAGTTGCTTCCCGCAGAAATGATGGTATAATAGCCACTTCGCTGTTGGATGGAAAAACACAGTTTGTTTCGGGAAGAACGAATCTTTTCAGCACCCTCGATAACATTACTATTTATACGAACGAAGAGCCCGTGTTATTGAAAGAGGTGCTTGCTTCCATCAAAAAAAACGAAGACAAAGTTCCTTTTCCGAAAGTAAACGATGATGCAGGCCTGAAAAAATGGATGGAGGCTGTACTTCCTTCTTACGATAAAGAAAAGGTGCATGTAAGCGACATGAAAAAACTTGCGAAATGGTACACCCTTTTGAACGAAAAGAAACTGATTGAAGAATTAACTGCAGAAAAAGCTGTGGAAGAAAATGCTGAAGGCAAAGAAGAGGCTGCAGAGATTAAGGAAGTGAAGAAGGAGTCCAAGCCGAAGGTCGTAAAGTCAGCTAAATCTTCGAAGGCACAGAGCAAACCGGCACCGGTTAAAAAAATAACTACTCCACGCAAAGCGACTTAAAAAATGTTGGCAGAAACAAATCAAACTGTTTCCATTCCTCAGCGGAACAGGAGGACCTTTATTGCAGAAAATATTGACTTTTCCAATTGGGAAGCCATTGAACCTTATTACAAAAATTTACTTGAAAGAGACGTCAATTCCCTTGAAGGGTTAGAAAATTGGCTCAAGGACCGCAGTGAATTAGACGCAGCTGCCAGCGAGGACTTCCGTTGGATTATTGTTAGTACTACCATTGACACTTCTGATGAGAAAGCGAAAGCGGCACTTACCAACCAGTATGTCAACATTTTCCCAAAAATATCTCTGCAGGAAAATCTTCTTGACAAAAAGTTTATCGCTTCTCCCTTTATCGAACAATTGGATGAGAAACTTTTTTATACAACCATTCGGAAAATAAAAAAGTCAGTTGAGCTTTTCAGGGAAGAGAACATTCCATTGCAAAGTGAGCTGAAGTTGAAAGAGAGTGTTTATGATCAGATAGCCGGTGCCCAGAGCATTCACTATAACGGGAAAGAATTGACCGTGCAACAGGCTTCTGTTTTCATTAAAAGTACAGACAGAAAGCAGCGCGAGGAGGTGTTTAATTTAATCAGTGAAAGAAAGTTAAAGGATGCTGATAAACTGGACGAATTACTATCTGAATTAATTCAGCTTCGCCAGAAGATTGCTGTAAATGCAGGTTACAAAAATTTCATGGAGTATCGTTTTGATGAACTTTCGAGATTTGATTACACATCCCAAGATTGTCTGAAATTTCATGGCTCTGTAGAGGAAGTATTAATGCCTCTTGTGAATCAAATGTCGGATAAAAGAAAAGAGCAGCTTAATTTAGGGATGCTGAAACCATGGGATGTACAAGTTGATACAAGTGGAAAACCACCGTTGAAGCCTTTCAACTCCACCGAAGAACTTACGGAGAAAACCATTATCTGTTTCAATTTACTTGATCCGTACTTTGCGCAGCGCATTGAAATCATGAGACAGATGAAGTATCTGGATCTTGACAGCCGAATGAATAAAGCACCCGGTGGATATAACGTAACCATGCCCGAAATTGGAGTGCCTTTTATATTTATGAATTCTGCCAATTCCGAAACTGATTTGGTAACGATGGTGCATGAAGGTGGCCATGCAGTTCATACTTTTCTTTCGCATCCCCTGCAACTGAATGCATTTAAAGAGACTACTTCCGAAACTGCAGAGGTTGCTTCTATGGCTATGGAGTTACTAAGCATGGAGCATTGGGATGTTTTTTATTCCGATGCTGATGATTTGAAAAGAGCTAAGAAAAATCAGTTGGAAAGCATTCCTGGTAAACTTGCCAAAATTTGTATGGGCGATAGTTTTCAGTTTTGGCTTTACCTTAACCCGAACCATTCAGTTGAAGAGAGAAGAAAAAAGTGGTCGGAATTACAGCAACGCTTTACTCCACAAAATGTAGACTGGAGTGGCCATGAAAGCTATTTTGAAACGAGCTACCAGAGTATTCTTCATTTCTATCAGGTTCCCTTTTACTATATAGAATATGCGTTTGCACAACTGGGCGCAGTTGCCGTTTGGAAAAACTATAAGCAAAACCCTGAAAGTGCCATTGACAACTATAAAAAAGCTTTAGGGTTTGGTTACACCGTGTCGATACCTGCCTTTTATGAAATAGCCGGTGCTAAGTTCGATTTCAGCAAAGAATACATTTCAGATCTCGCTTCATTTTTGAAAGCAGAAGTCAATAAATTATAAAAACCCATTCTACATGTTCATTCATTCTATCCGTAGATTCATTATTGCTGTTCTTGCATTCACAATGTTTTCTTATTCCTCTTTCAGCCAGGGATGTGTGATTGACACCAACAACTTTGAACTTCTTTCTCCTGCATCGGAATATCTTCCCTGCATTGAGCGAAATGTTCCGTATGAAGCTACTATACAAATTTTTGCTATCCCCTCTGTTGGATTTCCGGTTGATTCTTATCTTATAACTACTTTCCTGAATTTACCTTCAGGCATAACGTATTCCATAAATCCCATGCCTTGTAAATTGTATCCGGCTGACCATGCCTGTGTTTACCTAAGTGGTACCACAACCGACTCAGTTGGCAACTATCTTGTTGATTATAATGGGTTTATTTATCTGCAACAGGGTACACCTTCCTTTGATTATGTGAGGTCTATTCAGCCTGGCGTACTTCCTGAAGTAAGTTTGAAAGTGATTGAGCAGGGCGCTAGTTGCTCCAACACATCAACAGGTATTGAAGATGTGGTTTCTAATAAAGAAATTGATTTTACAGTTTATCCGAACCCGAGTAGCGGAATATTTGATGTGAAAATCAGTAATGGACCATATCGCAATGCAGAAATAAATGTATTAGATGTTACCGGAAGAACAGTTTATTCAGCTACAACTGGAGATTTTTTAAACAACAAAATTTCTATTGACTTAAAGGCTTATCCAAAGGGACTTTATTTGGTAAGAGTAAGAAGCGCGGAAGGTATTGCATCTAAAAATATTGTTGTCGAATAATTATTTCTGATCTTCATTCTGCCTTTTAGTTAGTTATAAAACAAACAGCACATGAAAGAAAAAACGGTTACTGAGCTAAAGCAAATGCTCGACAACAAGGAGGACTTCCAGTTAATAGACGTGCGCGAACCACATGAGTTCGATATTTGTAATCTGAATGCAGAATTGATTCCTATGAACACCGTTCCTGATAATATTGACAAGTTTTCTAAAGATAAACCCGTAGTAGTTCATTGCCGAAGCGGAGCAAGAAGCGGCAATGTGGTGCAATACCTCGAAAGTAATTTCGGTTATACCAATTTATACAATCTCAAAGGAGGAATTCTTGCCTGGGCTGACCAGATTGATAGCTCAATGCAAAAATACTAAGCCACTGCCTTCATTCTTTCAACTAGCGTTTTCACATCTGATTTTTCTTTTGCAGGAATATGATCCATGGCATATTCACTCAAGGCAGTAATGGTAAGTGAAGGATTTACGCCCAAATTACAAGGCATTATACTTCCATCAAGTACCAGCATGTTCGGATAGCCGTGAACGCGGAAATATTCATCTACCACTCCTTCCTCTTTTGTTTTACCCATCGGGCAGCCACCAAGTATATGTGCTGTTGATGCTAGGCCAAGAGTAACTTCAGTCAACGCATTCATAGGAATGCCATTTACTTTTTTAGCATAGCGATATAATGCTTCCTGACCAACAGGAATGAAAGTAGGGACCCGCTGATGACTATCGTTTATCATAGCCATACTTGTTCCAAAAATTCCTCGCTTTAGTTTTAGCCGCATCGAGTTTTCGAGCGTTTGCATAATGAGGAAAATGATTCCTTTATCGGCAGGTGCTTTAGTAAAAAACAATTTGAGGAACGAGATAGGCTTGCTAAATAGTTGACCTATCAGCTTTGCAGTGCGCACAGCGGGGCTTCCATTGCCTACTGCCAGGGTGCCCAGGTGCATCATCAAGCCGCTGCCATTCGGGAATTTACAAACTTCAATATTGGTATTCTCATCCGGGGAAAAAATTCGGGAGATAGCAAGGCCGTTATTCAGTTTCCTGTCTGCGCCACCAACACCACTCAGCATTTCGCTGTTGGTCAGGATATTCTCTCCCAATTTATCAGAGAGTTTAGAGAGCGACTTGGTAACGTGCTTTTGTCTTAGCAACAAATCCATAGTGCCTAGAACACCACCGCTGACCACTAATCCCTTTGAACGGAATACTTTTTTGTTCTTCGAAAAAAAGGAAGTCGAACTTTCGGTGTGAATGAGATACTCATCATTTACATGCTCAATTTTCATGACGATAGTTTCAGCCAGCACTTCTGCACCGAACATGTTCTCAGCAAACCATAAATAGTTTTTATCGAGGGTATTCTTGGCACCATGACGGCATCCCACCATACAAGCAGCACATTCCGTGCACCCTTTGCGCAAAGGGCCAAGACCTTTAAAATAGGGGTCCACTTCCTTTTGTGTATCACCGAGATAAACGCCTACGCCATCTACTGAAGTGAAGGAGTTGCCATATCCCATATCCTCCGCTACTTCTTTCAGCACCAAATCCTCTGCATTATCCTTAAGATATTTTTCCGAGCCGAGCATGAAATGTGCCTGTTTGAAATATGGAGCAAGTACACTTTTCCAATCTTTAATATGGCTCCATATTTTATTGGTATAGAAAGGTTCCTTGGGCATCATGTGTGTATTGGCATACACCAATGAGCCACCACCTACACCCACCCCGCTGATAACAAAAACCTCTTTAAAAAAAGTTAGTTTCTGAATGCCAAACCATTTAATCATTGGCATCCATAAATATTTCGGCAGGTTCCAATCAGTTTTTGGAAAATCTTCGGGTTTCCAGCGCTTACCTTTTTCAATAACCAAAACCGAATAACCTTTTTCTGCCAAACGCATGGCACTTACACTTCCTCCAAAACCGGAGCCAATAACGATGTAGTCGAACTCAGTCGGCATTGCGGTGTTTAGTAGTGAAAGTAATTTTGGTGGTGTATAAATCTTCTGCAGATACTGCCATGTGAAGATATCCGCTCACAATTTTATTTTGCTTATCAAGGTTGATTTCATCAAACCAATACTGCAAACCGGTTGAAGGTAATCCATCGCTGAATTCTATTCTACCTTGAAATGAAGAAGAATCGGAGTCAGTAAACTCAAAAGGGTTTGATGTTTCCCGGGCACTTACTGTAAGTGCCGGCAATTTCAAGGGTTCCAATCCCGCATCATGAAGTTTGTTGTAGACTAAATGATCTACTTTAACCAAACACATCATAGTGGTGTCTCCTGTATAGTTAAACGCAAAGGGAATAGAAATACTTCCTGTCATAGGATTCACGCTCCACTTCTTCATGCGGTTGCTGCCTTCGTGAAATACACCCACCAGCCATGTCTTTTCAGTTGACGTATCGGTGTCGGATGCTTTTAGCCACCACACCCATTCATAAGGATGCAGTTCGGGATGGCAACTGTGATTGCAATCCAAACAATAGGTTCCGTAAAAACCCATTGAAGGATTTTCGGTTCCGAAGTTAGGATGGTCCTTTAATGTCATGCCCGGTTGGGTGGGATAAAATACGCCATGCAGCTGTTTACGGAATCTGCGGTCGGGAGTAAGTTCACAATGTACGCGATAGTTGGTTATATCAATATTGTAAGTGTCGCGCACAAAAGGAGAGAGGGTGTAGTCGCGTTTATGACTGGGCCGAATATCTTGCCGGTGAATTTTCTTTTGCAGATCATACGCATCAAAAGCCCGCCACAAATATTTTTTCAAATGAAAATTCAAATCGAAATTAATATCGTACTCGGTGTATTCTTCTTTGCCGCTTCGTGAATTACGGTGTGCGGTCCCAACAAACTTTTCTTTTTCCAATGAAACTGCTCTCCAGTTATAGCCGCCAAAAGCATGAATGATCCAGCCTACCATAAATACTTTATGATGTTGCCTCTTCTGCTCAATCATAGAATCAAGGAGTATTGGATTAACAAGGTCAAGAATTTTTTCGTTGATGGTATCGTTTTTCGAAATATCCGAATTGGAAAGCAGCAGATAGTTGAATGCTTCGGGTGTTTCGTTGTGAGAAGAAATCTTAAAGGCAGTTTGGGCTAAACTTGTTTGCAGTAATATTGTTGTCAGAAGAACAACAGAGAAAAGTTTATTCATTCAACCAAAATAGTTTTTTGTGAAAGATAATTTTGAAATAGTACCCTTAAATATATGGACTAAAATTACAACTCATCCTTTTGTCATTTCAGGGCCTTGCAGTGCCGAAGGAGAGGAGCAGGTTTTTAATACCGTTCGTGAAATTGTGAAACATGCGGGCGATAAGGTTCAAATGCTTCGTGCGGGCATTTGGAAACCCCGCACTCGGCCCAATGCTTTTGAAGGAGTGGGTGAAATTGGCTTGCCATGGGTGAAGGCAGCCGGAAAGGAATTTGGCTTGGCGGTAACGGTGGAAGTAGCGAAAGCACAGCACGTGGAAGTTGCTTTGAAAAATGAAATTGACGTGCTGTGGATTGGTGCGCGAACCACTGTTTCGCCTTTTGCCATTCAGGAAATTGCTGATGCGCTTAAAGGGGTAGATATTCCTGTGCTGGTTAAAAACCCTATCAATCCCGATTTAGAACTTTGGATTGGTGCTATGGAACGATTTAACCAGGCAGGCATAAAAAAACTGGGTGCCATTCACCGCGGCTTTTCTTCCTACGAAAAAACAATTTACCGCAACGCCCCCATGTGGGAAATTCCTATTGAGTTGCGTAGGCGCTATCCTCAAATTCCGATTATTGTAGACCCTTCGCACATTGGCGGCACCCGCGATTTAATTCAACTGCTTTGCCAGCAGGCTATGGACATGGGTTTCGACGGATTGATGATTGAAAGCCACATTAATCCCGACAAAGCATGGAGCGATGCCAAGCAACAAGTTACCCCCGAAAGGCTGGGTGAAATATTAAACTCGTTGATTGTTCGCCAACCTGTTGTGCCTGATACAAAATTCAAAACACTGCATGATATGCGCGGCCGTATTGACCGCATTGATGATTATATCCTCGAATTATTAGGCGAGCGCATGGGTATTTCGGAAGAAATAGGTGAGATGAAAAAGCAGAATCAGTTAGCCATACATCAAAGTGAGCGTTGGGCACAAATTGTAAAACGCGCTTTACAAAAAGGAAAAACCAGCGGGCTTAATGAGGAGTTTATTCTGAAACTTTTCCAGCAGATGCATAATGAAAGTATAAGGCACCAGGAAAAGGTGATGGAGAAATGAGAAAGGAACTCCTACAATCCTTTGTTTAGTCGGGTTGGTTTCAAGATAGGTATGGAGTTATGGCGCTATCATAAAAGTGTATTCCTAAAATACGCAATTAGTTTAGACATGACTCCGTGCGAGCGTTTGGTAAGCCTGCCGAGTTCTGCATAGGTACATCCGCCTTTATTATAAACGTGCAAAAGAATCTGCAACATGGCCGTTACTCCCTTTCGCTTTACCCGAAAGAAAAATTTCTTGCCAATAGTTTGGCGCAGATGTACAATATTTTGTAAAGTAAGTGGAATGGAATGCGGAGATGAGGACGAAACTTCATTTACCCCTATCTCATTTTTACGAATGGTATTCTGAACGTTATCAGCCCCTATCTCAACTTTATGATGGGGGCTGATAACATTAGCTAGCCCCATCTCATTTTTAAGAAAGGGGCTGATGGAATTCACCAACCCTATCTCGTTTTAAGAAGTGGACTAATATAATTATCCGACCCTTTCTCATTTTTAAGAAGTAGACTGATGGAATTATCCGACCCTTTCTCATTTTTATCATAGGGTTGGATAAAGTTATTAGACCCTATGTAGGTTT
The DNA here is from genome assembly GCA_040387015.1 of Bacteroidota bacterium. Taxonomy (GTDB): domain Bacteria; phylum Bacteroidota; class Bacteroidia; order Chitinophagales; family LD1; genus Bog-950. Next base: position 52,598 of record JAZKEP010000035.1, on the reverse strand, counting down.
CCAACTGCCTTATTTGGGCGCTTAGAGCATCGTTTTGGCTTATAAGCACGTTGATGATTTTGTTCAGACGTAGAATTTCGTCATTGAGATAGGCAACTTTAGCGTCTTCCATAAACACTTAAATTTTAAATAAAGGTATATCAAAGTTCCGGAAAATAAAAAGCTCCCCTGCATCAGGAGAGCTTTTGGTTATTTGCGGGTGCCCTATTTTTTAATTCACGAAAAAATAAATTTTCGTATTCCACTTAGCAGTATCTTTTTCATTCATCGGGTCGGTAATGTATTCCTCAATAACCATGTCCGGATTTTCTTTTCCAAGTTCCTTTAGTTTAGCATCCATAGCCTCGTAAGCCGGTTTCATTTTGGCATAATCACCCATGTAGTTAATGGTGTAACCCTTGCGGGCAGGTAAGTTCAAATCGCTATATCCTTTTGCTAACACTTTTGCTCCCTGGTAAGGAATTGCAGCCGCTATATCGGCTTTCATACCCGCCTCGTCATACTCGTAATAAACACCGATGGGCGTTCCGGGTGTTGCTTTGGCTCCGCTAATAGCAGCGTACATTTTCTCATAATGCTCTCCAAAAAAGGAGGCAAAATCTTTAAACGCTACCACCTGCCGAATGGCCAGACAGTTCTTCTCTGCAAAGTCCACTTCCATTACTTCATATGCAGGAGCAGCGGGCGAGCGTTCGCATATTGTTTTAAGGTTTTCAAGTCCCTTTTCATAATCTTTACCAATGGCACCATCCATGCCGCCCATAAAGGTCATAAAGATTCGGCTCATAAAATTGCTTTCGCCTTTCATGCCCCAGGTAACTTTAGTTCCTCCTTCTACCGGTTCGGTAGTCATATAGGTTGTTGCGTGGCTTTCGAAAGGTTCAATGAATTTCAAATCGTGTTCGAGTGCTTTTCCCGGTTCAATTTTCGTAATTGTCATTGACCCTTCACCCACTTTGCTGTTTCCTTTCCAGCTATACTTAGCGCCTACTGTTCCATCTTCTCCTTCCAAAGTGGTGGTCATAGTCGTATCCAGCTTCGCCCAGGGACTCCACTCGGGAAATTCCGAGTAGTGGCTAACTGTTTTGAAAACCACCTCAGGCGGTGAGCTAACAACAATGTCACGTTTAACGTCATATTCTTTAGGCGTAACTAATCCAATAATAACTGCTATTGCAATTATCGCTGCGATAACGATTCCGATAATTTTTAAAATTTTCATGGTAAGGAGTTTTGATGAATAGTAAATTTAGAATTTGTTGCGGTGAACAAGAATTTTTTTTACATAGGTTTGTGTTACTTCATATTTATTATTCTATGTCTGTTGAAACCAAACGAATTCTTCGGGCCGCGCGAGGCACACAACTTACCTGTAAAGGATGGGTGCAGGAAGCAGCGTTGCGCATGTTGTATAATAACCTTGACCCCGAAGTGGCAGAGCGCCCAGAAGATTTAATTGTTTATGGCGGCTTAGGAAAAGCTGCTCGCAATTGGGAAGCCTTTGATAAAATAGTTGAATGCCTGAAAGATTTAGAAGAAGATGAAACGCTTATTGTGCAGAGCGGAAAACCGGTGGGCGTATTGCGTTCGCATAAAGATGCCCCGCGGATTCTGATTGCCAATTCGAACCTGGTAGGCAAGTGGGCCACCTGGGAACATTTTCGTGAATTGGAAAAGAAGGGTTTAATCATGTACGGGCAAATGACTGCCGGCTCATGGATTTATATCGGTAGCCAGGGGATTGTTCAGGGCACTTATGAAACTTATCTGTCGCTGGCAGAGCAACATTATAACGGCTCATTAAAA
>JAZKEP010000035.1:40579-50782 GCA_040387015.1 Bacteroidota bacterium | reverse complement strand
TAGGAGGCATGGGTGGCGCACAACCGCTGGCCATTACCATGAACGAAGGTGTTTGCCTTGCTGCCGAAATGGAGGAATGGAGAATTAAGAAGCGGATTGAAACACGATACCTGGATAAATATTCTCACAACATTGACCAAGCCATCGACTGGTCGCTTGAAGCAAAAGAAAAAGGCGAGGCTCTTTCCATTGGTGTTTGTTGCAATGCAGTTGATTTACTTCAAAAATTAATTGACAGGAATATTACTCCCGATACACTCACCGATCAAACTTCTGCACACGATGAATTGATAGGATATTTTCCGGAGGGCTTAACTGTGAAGCAAGCAAAAGTATTGCGCGAATCAAATGCTGATGAATATTGCAAGTGTTCGCTCGACACTATTGCAAGGCATGTTCAGCAGATGTTGAAGTTGCAGAAACGAGGGGCTATTACTTTCGATTATGGCAATAACATTCGCGGGCAGGCAAAAGATAAACGCGAAGTGGCAAATGCTTTTGATTTTCCCGGTTTTGTTCCTGCGTATGTTCGTCCTCTTTTTTGCGAAGGCAAAGGCCCTTTTCGTTTTGTGGCTTTAAGCGGAGATGAAAACGACATTTTTGTTTGCGATGAAAAGCTGAAAGAACTTTTTCCGGAAAATAAAGGGTTGCTCCGCTGGCTTGATCTTGCAAAGGATAAAATTGCTTTTCAGGGTTTACCTGCCCGTATTTGCTGGTTAGGCATGGGCGAAAGAGAAATTGCAGGAGTTGCTTTTAATGATTTAGTGAAAGAAGGGAAAATAAAAGCGCCAATAGTAATCGGTCGTGACCATTTAGATGCCGGAAGTGTTGCATCACCTAACCGCGAAACCGAAGCGATGATGGATGGCAGCGATGCTATTGCCGACTGGCCGATTTTAAATGCGCTTATCAATACGGCAGGCGGTGCAAGTTGGGTTTCTTTTCACCATGGAGGTGGAGTAGGTATGGGCTATTCACTTCATGCAGGAATGGTGATAGTTGCCGATGGAACAGAAGATGCAAAACGAAGATTAAAACGGGTGTTACACAACGACCCTGCCCTCGGAGTTATACGCCATGCCGATGCCGGTTATGAATTAGCTAAAGAAACGAGCAGGAAATTCGGATTAGATTTATAGTATTACTTCGTGAAAATAACAAGTGCGGTTAACTTTATTATCTATTGGCTTAGGGCAAGACCTGCTGTCAATATCCTTTTTATTGTTTTGTACTTTCTGGCAATTCTGTTTCTTCATGATCCCCTGGCTCAGCTTTCGCTCAAGCTTGAGCAGACGATTTCATTGGGAACCTATAACCGTCTTGTAGAAGTTATCTATGTGATTTTCCTGGTTGTGTTAATTGGAGTTGTTTGGAAATTTATAAAGAAGTATTCTGATAATACACGTCATAAACTCAGCTATCTTTCCCTTACCATCCTGTTTGTAATTATTCACTCCCGCTTTATGTTCGATTCGAAGATCGAGGTGATTCATTCATTCGAATTTACTTTTCTCGTCTTCCTGATTTTCCCGTTGGTTAATCGGTTCGGGGCAGCTGTTTTTTTTACACTTCCATTTATGCTCATTGATGAATGGTATCAATACACGATTCAATATCCTTATCTTGATTATTTTGATTTGAACGATATAGTGATGGATACTTACGGCTGCGGCATAGCCATGGCCCTGTTAATGATTATTGGAGTAAAAGGGCAGCAGGAAATAAAGCCCTGGTGGAAGAGGGCAGAAGGTATTTCCTTAATTTCTCTGTTTATTTTGGTCCTGGTCGCTGTCAAAATTTGTTTCATTGCCCCCTATGCTTCCGATAGCTGTAGTAATACTCTACTGGTGATTAATGAGCGATACGATACTGAACCTTTTTTACGTTTTCATATCTTTCACAATACCTGGTTTCACGTAATGAAACCTCTGGAGGCACTCATTGTTATTACAATAGTCCATATTTTTTATTTCGGACTTGATTCGCTACGAAAGCACTCCGCGTGATATGACAATGCGTTGCACTTCGCTGGTCCCTTCATAAATCTGGGTAATTTTTGCATCGCGCATCAGGCGCTCTACGTGATATTCTTTTACATAGCCATAGCCTCCATGAATTTGCACAGCTTCTACCGTATGTTTCATGGCTACTTCGCTGGCAAATACCTTTGCCATGGCACTTGCCTGATCGTAGTTTTTATGCTGGTCTTTTAGTCTGGCCGCTTTGTAAACAAGCAGGCGGGCGGCTTCAATTTCGGTAGCCATATCAGCTAATTTGAAAGCTATTGCCTGATGATTGATAATTTCTTTTTTGAAAGCCTTTCGTTGTTTAGAATAATCAACTGCCAGTTCGTAAGCACCGGCAGCAATGCCCAAAGCCTGAGCAGCAATGCCTATTCTTCCGCCACTTAGGGTTTTCATAGCGAATTTAAAACCGAAACCGTCTTCACCTACCCGGTTTTCTTTGGGCACTTTTACATCGCTGAACAAAAGCGTATGTGTGTCGCTGGCGCGAATGCCCAGCTTATCTTCTTTCTTAGCTACTTCGAAACCGGGCATACCCTTTTCTACAATCAGCACATTTATTCCTTTGCTTCCTTTCGCAGCATCGGTTTGGGCAATTACCAAATAAATGGAAGCACACCCTCCGTTGGTAATCCAGTTTTTGGTTCCGTTCAATAAATAATGGTCGCCCATATCAATGGCGGTTGTGCGCTGCGAAGTAGCATCGCTGCCGGCCTCGGGTTCACTCAGGCAGAAGGCGCCAATTTTTTCTCCCTTAGCTAACGGAACTAAATATTTTCTTTTCTGTTCCTCTGTTCCGAAAGCTTCCAGTCCCCAGCACACCAACGAATTATTAACGCTCATCAACACCGAGCACGAAGCATCCACCTTCGAAATTTCTTCCATGGCAATAACATAACTAATGGTATCCATGCCACCTCCTCCATATTCAGGAGAAACCATCATGCCCAGAAAACCCAACTCCGCCATTTTCTTTACCTGTTCAGCAGGCCATTTCATGTGGGTGTCGCGCTCAATCACTCCGGGTTTGCAATCGTTTTGAGCAAAATCGCGAGCAGCCTGGCGAATCATTAGGTGCTCTTCAGATAAGGAAAAATTCATGGTAGAAAGTTAATGGTTAATGGTAAATAGTTTACTGGAAACAGCACGCGAAGATAGAAGAGAAGATAAGATTGAAAAGGGATTAGTTTTTTGATTTGGCAATTATTTCTGTAGTACTGAATCCTTTCATGTAAGGGATGGTTTCTACACGGCCTCCGTAACTTTCTACAAAACAGCTTCCCACTATATCCTCCTTTTTCCAGTCACCTCCCTTTACTAGTACATCGGGTCTGATTTTAAGGATAAGATTTTCAGGAGTATCTTCTTCAAAAATCACGATGGCATCTACAAATTCTATGGCTGCCAAAAGAATGGCCCGTGATTTTTCGTCATTCACCGGTCGCGAATCGCCTTTCAACTTTTTCACCGAAGTATCAGCATTTAAACCTATCACCACCCGGTCGCCATAAGTATTGCAGGACAGCAGCAAATGAATATGCCCGCGATGAAGAATATCAAAGCATCCATTCGTAAACACAATTTTATCACCCAACGTTCTCCAGAAATCAATTCGTTTCAGGAGGTCACCTGGTGAAAAAATTTTCGTCCCGATTTTTTCAGGCAATGCCACGGGTTAAGTTTTTAGGGGTTCTTCTTTTAACGCTGGCTCGCGGTTTAATATTGCAAGCAGAATGAGAGAAATTAATCCGCCTATAAGTATGGAACCCATTTGTGCCGCCCAAACGATAGAGCCGAAAGCATAACCTATAGTGCCTTGCACGGCATATAAAATAAGAACTTGTGATATTACTGCAGGGTAAGCACCGATGCCCCCCGGTGTGGCAACCATTGCAAATCCTCCAAAAAATAAACAAGCAATCCCCGCAAACGTACCAAGCGATTTTGTTTCAGGTAGCGCAAAAAAACTAAGGTAAATCATCAGGAAATAACAGATCCAGATGAATATGCTATGAAAAATAAACTCAATCGGATTTTTTACATTCTTGATAGATTTTAACCCTTCGGCAAATCCCATCAACCGATCTTTCATAATGGTTTTCAGTTTGGCGAAGCCATATTTTACCTCTATATAAATTGCAGCACCAACCAACAAGGCTACAACAACTCCCAGTACAATCCATTTTGTAAAATCAGCACCTGCTTCAGGTGCCGCTTGCTTGTTCAACACATTCGCATCAAAATAACTATACAGTCGGTCATATTCGATAAACAACAAAACCACTCCTATTATGAGAATGGAAATTAAATCAACTATGCGCTCCACTACCATGGTGCCGATAGATTTATCGAGCGGGACATTTTCATAGCGGGCTAATATTCCACAGCGTGAAACTTCTCCCAACCGGGGAAAGAAAAGGTTAAATAGATACATCAGCATAATGCTGAACCAGGTATTCCAAAAACCCGGATAATAGCCCATGGGTTGCAGTAATTGCCGCCACCGTTGAGCCCTGCTAAAGTTAGATACCATACCAAGTATCGGAGCAAGAAGAATCCAGAAGTAATCGGCCCGCTTGAAAGTATCGATGGTAAGTTCTTTATCGTCAGTTGACATTTTGCCCACAAACCAATAAATCAAACCGATGCCGATTCCAAGAGAAATCGACAGCTTTAAAAAACTGATCAGATATTTTTTCAATTCTAGTTGGTAAGTTGATTGGAGGAATTTACATGTACCGTAACCGGGACATGATTCTTATATTCTTCGACAGTAACCATACAGTAAGATATGACAATAATGATATCGCCCACTGATACTTTTCTCGATGCCGGCCCGTTGAGGCATATAATTCCGGAGCCACGTTCCCCTTTAATCACATAGGTTTCGAGGCGCTCACCATTATTAATATTTACAATCTGAACACGTTCATGTTCCACTAAACGAGAAGCATCCATCAGGTCTTCATCAATAGTGATGCTGCCGATATAATTAAGGTCTGCCTGCGTTACTGTAACGCGGTGGAGTTTCGATTTATACACTGTAAGAATCATAGGGGGCGAAAGTAAATTAAATTTGAGAACCAGCCTACGATAGGTGCATGGTGAAATTAACCGTTGAAATGAAACGATTTTCGAGCCCTAAATTTGGTAGCTAAACTCTGAAAATGGAAAGCGGTTAAGGTATTTATCCAAACTATTTCTTATTATGAGATAAAATCAATATTATTTAATGATCACTCCTTTTTCTACTATGCTTCCTGCGGCAGAAGCCGAAAGTGGAGAAGTTGCTTTGTTGCCATTACTTTTGTAAGTGTTACTATATACCACGTAGCTTCCTTTAGCAAGATCGTAGTAGGTGCTATTAGCCATGCTTATATTTTCACCTGAACTGTTATTAATAAAGTAAGCCTGTAAAGACGCATCGGCTTCATTTACCAGCAGTTTAATCGTATTGAAATCAATAACCGCATTGTCTGAAGAGCCGGTTATCCGTATTCCGTAGGCGTTCTGGCTTCCGCCAATTCCGAAAGTATTGTCCATAATCTGAGCGGGTGACGAAGACTGAGCCCTGCAATCGTGAATCAACAAGCCAATGGCGCTATTGGAGGTATTCACAATATTTTTATTGATAACCATGCGGTTTGAAACATTGCTCATTTGAATTGCTTTAAAACCATTATTAGCGGAAACTGAATTGATAGTATTACCTGAAACTATCGGAGCATCTTCATTAACGAGTGTAATTCCCGCCTCTATCTGGTTAAAAAAGACAGTACCCGTAATAGAAGTTTTAGTATCCATAGTAGTCGGGCTTGATCCACTTTTATAAATTCCCATACTTCCATTATTGATTTCGCAATCAGCGAAAGCTATTTCCTTTTTAACTGCAGCCGAAGTACAAAACACGGTTGCGTTAGCCACTCCCGTCCTTGGCAATTCAACACCATTGAACACTACATTCTTGAAAGTAAGGTTGTCTGCCTCTCCATCTATTCGCACACAATTACCGTAAGTGGCATTTTTATGATCTAATGTTACATTCTCGAAAGAAACATACGATGAGCCTAATAGTACTAAGGTCGCATCTGTTTTTGTGTAGCTGATTACAACATCAGAGTTAATGCCCGATTGGGATTTAAATGTAATGGAGTTGAAAACTGATGTTCCGTTCACATTAGTAATAACTACCCTCTCCGAATAAGTGCCGTTCTCTATGTAGAAAGTAACCGGGCCTTCTACTCCGCCACATTGAAGCGCATCAGCGGCAGCTGTGATCGTGCTGAAATCACTTTCCTCACTAGGTCCTATGATGAGTTCTCCGGAAAGAGGTGGACAATCGTTTGCAAAAGACTGGAGTACGAAAACTACTAATGTGGTTGTGATTATTGTACCTAGCTTGTTCATGATGTTGGTTTTAGATGTTCAGATTTTTTCGAACTCTGATAATGTAACCTTACATGACAAACGGGTCAAGTGGTTTAAGAGGCAATCTTACACATTGGAATTTGTTGGCATAGTTTATTGAATATGCACTTACATAAAAATCGAACTACAATAGGGAAGAGAGTTATTGCTTAAAGGAAGTCCTAGACGAAATGTTTGAGCAGCCGTACTTCTGCTTCGCTCAAAAATTTCCAACGTCCACGTGGTAAATCCTTTTTAGTGAGTCCGCCAAAAAAAACGCGATCAAGTTTTTCCACCTCGTAATCTAAGGCTTCAAACAACCTTCGGATAAAACGGTTTTTTCCGGTATGAATCTGGACGCCTATTTCTGCTTTATTCTTCGGGTTCGGATAAGCAATTTCGTCAACCTCTGCAATGCCGTCTTCGAGTACCACTCCCCCTTCGGCAATCTTATTGAAATCCTCTTTACGTAAACTTTTGTTGAGAATAACATGATACACCTTCTGCACTTCAGTGCTGGGGTGCGTTAACTTCTGTGCCAGTTCTCCATCATTGGTGATCAATAGAACTCCGGTAGTATTTCTATCCAATCTGCCAACGGGATACAATCGTGGTTTTTGAAGCGAATTGATCTGCTCATAAGCTCCACGTAAAAGTTCCATCACAGTTTTTCGATCCTTTTCATCTTTTACGGTAGTGATGTAATCTTTGGGTTTATTAAGAAGTATGTAGTATTTTTTTTCAAGTGAAAGAACTTTACCGTCAAAAGAAACTTTGTCTTTCACCTTTACCTTATGTCCCATCTCCTTCACCACAGCTCCATTCACTGTAACTCTTCCTTCTTTAATCAATTCATCAGCAGCTCTGCGGGAAGCAACACCGGCATGAGAAAGGTATTTATTCAGCCGTATTTCATCCGTCACTTTTTCCTCGGGCGAATAAATTTCTGTTACATCTTCTCGTTTACCTCCGGGGCCTTCATACTTTTTCTTATAACCGGTTTTTGAAGATTTTTCGAGCGCAGTAGTTTTTTTAGCTGCGATTTTCTTAGCATCATCAGCAGCACTACGCTCAAACATTTTTTTTGCGGCTGCTACTAAAACAGGATTTTTCTTCTTCTTCTCCCACTTTTTAAAAGGAATAGAAGATGTTTTTTTTTCACCCTTCGGAGATTTATCAAATGATTTTTTCTGCACGGGGTAAATATATAAACAGTTAGGAGTTCATACTTGTAAGCACGAGGATTATTTCAACTCTACAGAAATAATCTCCACTCTTCTTTCAAGTGCTGCGGAGGGATTGTAAACTGAGTTGCGTGTGTCTTCCAGTTTATCGCTAATAATTTTCGAAGCTGTTTCTTCACCTAAGGACTCTGTTGCTAAAATTAAATTTCCATTAGCGATATAGGAAAGAAAAATACCATCGCGATAATGAAAGAAATAGTTTCGTAGCGAAGCGACTCTTCGATAACCGAGTTTAATATTGTATTGATTATAGTTAAGTGGAGAACAAAACCCCTTGATGGTAATTTCAACTTTGTTTTCATCTTTCAAAAGGTTCAACAACTGTGAAGAGAAAGCTACTAAATCATAATAGCCTTTATCTACTTTTTCGCTGAAGAGTTCAAAAATTTCTTTCTCGGCTTTCAGCATCGCATCAGTGTTCAATCCCTTTGAAAATTCCTTGTTGTATTCAAAAAGTCGTGCAGAATATGTCTCGTAAGTTTGTCGGTAGTCAAGCGTAGTAGTGTCACTCAGCGTTCTCGCATCAGGCTCATCGTTATGGAAATAGAGTTGAACAGGAATGCGCTGTTTAATATTCTTCAGTTGATCGTTAATAAACAACTTGCGATCTACCACAACTTCATTTTTTGTTACAACAGTCGTAGTAGGGTTTACCACCGTATTTGTATCTATGTGGACCGCTGCTGTATCCTGTTTCATAACAACAGTCGTATCAATTTTTCTTTCCAATTTCTTTCCCGTGTTGTAAGCGTATATATCATTACAACAGGTTTCGGCTTCAATAAATAAGGAACCCTTTCGGTTAGATGTTATATAAGCTCTGGAATCATCAATAGCCAGAGCGTAATACAAATCATTTTGCGAGGTGTTTACCGGCTGTAATAAATTTTTGGGAGCGCTCCAATTAGTAAGTTCACCGGTTGATTCAAAAATATCGTAACCGCCAAAACCATAGTGCCAATCGCTGCTGAAAAAAAATTTTGGACCATTTATATTATAGAAGGGTGTCACTTCATTTCCTTTTGTATTAATTTTTTCACCCGCATTTATAGCCTGTTGATAGGTTCCATCAGCATTTAATTTGCTCATCCAAATATCCATATTCCCTTGTCCGCCTTCACGGTCAGAAGAGAAAAATAAAATTTCGGTGCCCGAAAAATCGTATCCTACTGAAGGATGAGTGTTTGTTGCATTCGGGCTATTTACCTGGTCGCTTAGTTTTTTCGCAACCGTCCACTTATAATTTTCATACTTAGTTACGTAAATGTCGCAACGAGTGTTTGACTTGTCTTTCTGTTCACATTGAGTAAAAAAGAATTTTTTAGAGTCTGGCGAATACGCCCCGTTGCCAATATTCAATTCTGTATTAACACCGTTCGGATTGAAGATTGCCTCTGGGTTAGGAGCTTGATTATAAAGTCGAACCAAATACTTTTCATTCTTTTTGTCATTTGAAATATTGCGAAGCGCTGAAAACTGTAGTCTATCTGGAAAAACATGGATAGCATTAAACTCGGAATGCGGTGTGTTTACTTCCTTGCCTAAGTGTTCTATTTTAATGGATTCATTTCTATTCAAATGGTCGCGCACCCAAGAGCAGGATTCTATCTCTTGTTGAGCTTTAGCGTAGAAATAATCTTTCTTTCTGTATTTGGTTTGAAAACGGTGAAACAATTTTTGGGCTTCTTCACACTTGCATTCGCAATTACTTCGCAGAACTTCACCGAGCCAAAAATGCGCCATCGGATATTGGTTGGATTTATCGAGTTTAATCACCGCCCTGTAGCCATAGTTAGCGCCATCTAAATCACTAAACATTCTACATGCTTCAGCATATTTGAAATTCAGATCAATACTCTCTTCATCTTTTTTAAGGGCGTCTTTGTAGTAAAGTGAAGCAGCATAGTAATCGCCTTCAGAAACTTTCTGATCACCGGCTTTTGTGAGTTGGGAAATGGTTTGTGCAGGAGACAATAGACAATAGGCAATGAACATCAGAAATACCAAAGTGCGATTAAACTGTAGCCGGTAACTTGTAACCTGTACTAACCTCATAGAAATGCCGGACAGACAGCACCGGGCTTATTTATTTTTTTAACCCTCGCCAAAATATAAATTACACTCGCCTCAAATCCCCCATTGTATCTGCTGGCAACATTCAGTTTTGAAAAGTTTATGTCGTAACTCAAATTTACCTGCAGGTTATCATAATCCATTCCCGCTAAAAGCCATCCCGCTTCCACACTTCTGGCATAAACGCCAACGTTTAAAGCAATAACATGCGGAATTTTTACATCGGGATAATACTTGGCATGGGCGCCATAATCCACTTCATACTTGGAGTCCTGTATTTGAAACATCAACTCAGGAACTACATCAAAGCGCTTTGCAACCTTAACCTGGGCGCGTGAATGCACAGTAAAGCGAGGATTCAACTTAACCGAGTTATCTTTATAGAATGTTTGTTTGGGTTGAGTTAAATGCACAACTCCAAGGCCGAGGGTTAAGTTAGTGCGCTCCGCCTTTGT
>JAZKEP010000035.1:37037-40569 GCA_040387015.1 Bacteroidota bacterium | reverse complement strand
CCAAATCAAAATAATTGAAACGGTTGGTGGCAAAGTTTTCATCTACAACAATATTTGGGTCAAACACGTCACCGTTCCACTGATTATCGAAATTCAGTTTGCTATAATTGATATTCCTGTTCACGATACCTAATTGAATGCCCCCGCTTAAGGCATGATGAAAATTTTTGTCGAGCGATTTAATATAGGAGAATGAAAGTGCCGTATTCAACGAAGTGAATCTTGAATCTCCTGCTCTGTCAAAAAAGAAAACTAAACCGCCACCAATGCGATCGTTATTTTTCAGGGTAGCAAAATTCATTTCAGCGGAAGCAGAAAAAGTATTGTAGCGAACCGGAACACTCGGCCATTGATTCCTATAGTTTCCTACAAAGCGGTAATCACCATCAAATAAATTTGTATTAGCAGGATTTTGGTTGAGTGGAGAGAAATTGAATTGTGAAAAGTGGATGTCTTGCGCGAACAGACAATAGACGTTAGATAATACACCACAGACAAGAAAAATCGTCCTGATTTCCCTCAAAGTCAAAATGCTTTCAGTTCTTGCCACTTGGTTCATGTCTAAAATCTATTGTCTTGAGTTTATCTCAACAACGTTACATTTCCTTTCTTGAAAAACTTCTCTCCTCCCTCACAATCGCCTTCCAGATAATAGCCAAATACCGCGGGATCAATTTTCTTTCCCTTGAATATGCCGTCCCAACCTTTCATTATATCTTTTGATTCAAAAACTTTCTGTCCCCAGCGATCATACACAGCAAAGTATAACCGTGTAATACCATTGCCTCTCACAAACAGCATATCATTTTTGCCATCTCCATTAGGAGAAAAAGCATTGGGTATATACAAATTTGTCTCAGCACAAGGTGTATGAAGAACATAAACCCAAATGCTATCGGTTTTCCGGCATCCATTCTCATCATAAACAGATACAATATAAACATGGTCTTCAAGAGGTGTTGCTATCGGGTTTGTAACATCTGTGGCGCTTAAGGTGGAATCTTCCTTCCACATCAACCATATTGCATTAGAAGAGTCTGCGTTCAATTGAGAAGAACCGCCCCAGGTTATAGTATCAGGATCTGCCGTGGCAATTACATTTGCCTGTGAGGAGAAAATACTGACAACTGCCGAATCAGAATAGCGACAATGCAAGGAATTTTCAGCCGTAACAACAAAAGCAGTTGTTGTTACGGCAAAAACGGTTGGGTTATTTGTTGAATCTCCACTCACTATGTTCTGATTCGGCCTCCAGTCATAAATCAATGGTAGTTGTGCGTTAATGTGATTGCCAAATAACTGAACATGATCGAATGAGCAAACCAGTGTATCACCCGTTGCATAAATTGAATCTTTATAAACGTTCACCGCTTGAAAAATGGAATCGCTGCATAAGCCGTTCGATATAAGAAGAAGGTATGTAGTAGAGTCTTGGGGAAAGGCTATTGGATTAGAAATAGAAGAATTGCTGAGTGTTGAGCCGGGCTGCCATTGGTAGGTAAGCGATGGATCATTTACGACAAACCCAATTGCAGTCGAATCATTCAAACAAATGGTAATAGCCGGTAACGAAAAAAGAGAATCTGAAAGCAGAACAATTCGTCTGGTTATAGAATCTATTTTATTGCATGAGTTATTGTTGCGTACAATCAGTGTAATATTGAAGAAGCCACCTTGCGCGTAAGTATGTATCGGACTTTGTGAATTAGAGGTTCCTCCATCGCCAAAACGCCACTCATAAGATGCACCAACACCAACATTACCGGTACTGGTAAATTGCGCAGTGTATGGAATACAACCGGATGGGGGAGGTATAAAGTCAGCTTCTACAATTGTAGCCGCAGGAATAACTACACGAATAGAATCGCTGAAAAGACAATTTTGGAAAGTTTCTACAGTCACATAAAAAGTAGTATCCGTCAACGGAACCGCCAACGGATTGGCAGTAGCCGTACCGGCAATAATTAAACCTGTTGGAGTCCATGTGTAACGTATAAATGAATTTCCGCTGCCGCTGGTTGCTGAAAGTAATATGGTATCACCGGCACAAATTACATTGGATGCTGTTAGGTTAAGTTGCTCCGTAACTATCGCTACCGTCTGATAAAAAGTATCTACACAAATTCCATTATTAACTAATAACAGATAGGTAGTAGTTACGATGGGCGTAGCAATCGGATTTGAAACATTTGCTGCACTTAATGTATTTGCAGGTGTCCATTGATAAACAACGGAAGTATCGTTAATTGGCGGAAAACCAATTTGTGTTGTTTTTCCGCTGCAAACCGAAAGTGTGGGAAGCGTGTCACTTCCGACTCCGCCTATTACTAATATCTTTTTTACAATGGTATCGGTTAAGTTGCAGCTTCCTGGATCTGATATGATGAGCACCACATCAAATAAACCTGTTTGTGAAAATGAGTGTGAAGGATTTATTTGGGTAGATGAATTGCCATCTCCGAAATACCATTGGTAAGTAGGTGATAAAACAGATGTACTTTGATTCGTAAACTGAACTGGAAAATTTTTGCAAGCATTCGGATATGAAAAATCAGACAAACAAACAGGAAGATCTAAATCGAATTTGAAAACCGCATTATTGCAATTGTTCGATCGGTTGAGTCTTGAAACTGCACCGGGAGTAGTGGGAAAGTCATCATTATTTCCGCAGCCGGCACATACACTTTGATATACTTGTCCTTTTCTATCGAAACGGCTGGTACCACCATCCACATGTTCTTCACTGATGGCTCCACCCATAAATGTGGCATAGGTAAGTGCCGATGCATCATCCCTCATTACCATTAAATAAAAGTCCTGTCCATCTGTAAAAGTTTTGTAAGCTCCTGCAGTAGTATCTAATCCTGTAGTGCCTCCTGTGCCACCCACAATATTATTTACTCCCTGGCTTCCCCAGCCGCAGGCATATACATTGTTGCACACATCAACCAAAAAAGCGGTGGGAGAAATATCGGTAGTTCCCAAACCTCTTCCCCACGAAGTGGACCATATTAAAGTGTCTAATGCCTCATTAAATTTTGAAATAAACTGTCCTCCATTAGGTTTATTGTAGGTTGCATTCCTGATATAGTTAGCCGCAGAGTTATCTGCCTGCCCGAACACATAAACGTTATTCGCTTTATCTAAATCAACAAAATATATCTGGTCGTAATCACCAAAACCAAAATAGGTGGAAGCAATTCTTGTTTGTCCGTTTTTATCAATATGAGTAATAAATCCATCGCAGGTTCCGCCACCAAATGTGTTTTGAAAAATACCATTTGTCACGGGAAAATTATTAGAGATAGTGCCACCCGCAACAAACAAATTTTCATCGCCATCTACCGAAACAGAATAAGCAGCATCATCTTCACTACCGCCAAACGTACTACTCCAAACCATGGTGGTAAGGTTGGCATCCATCTTAAAAATGCAGGCATCCATTCCCCCCCCAAAAGAGCTTTGAAAAGTTCCCGAGGTGCGCGGAAAATCGGGCGAACGGGTGCAGGACGCGATCGACCGCGTGCATGCG
>JAZKEP010000035.1:34208-37027 GCA_040387015.1 Bacteroidota bacterium | reverse complement strand
ATATTGTTGTTTTTATCAATTTCAATTTCGCCTCGTACCTCATCAGCATAATTGTGGCGAAGGAAACCGGGGCTGGCGTATGGCTGACCCGCACGGTAATTCAATCCATCGTTGTTGCTTCCTCCAACATAAGTAGAGGAAAGCAACTGCGAGCCATCTGCGCTCAATCGGGAAACCACAATATCTGAACCACGTTTGAAATGTGCGGCAATTCCATCCCACACACCGGGATCATTTCCGCCATTGAACGTAGTGTCATAAGCATTCAAGGTGGTTGGATAATTGGAACAATCGGTTGTTCCCAGTATGTATAACTCATCGGCTGAATTAGCGATTAAGCTATGAGGTAAATCCTGACCAAAACCTCCTAGATAGGTGGAATATATCCGCTGTGTTCCATCAGAAGAATATTTGGTAATGCTCATATCATCACCAGGATAAGTACCGCCTCCAGTAAATGTAATGGTAGTGCCGCCCACATAAGTCATTACATAATGACCCGTTACAAGCGGATAGCCTACTCCGAAAACAGAGCCGGCACCAAAAGCATTCCCTCTTGAGTCATAAGTTGCCGAATAGCCAAAGTTGTCGGCAGTAGAACCGGAGTAGGTGGAAAAAACAAGCGTAGGATCAATAAAAAGTTTTTGTGCTTTACTGTACCCTTCGGGAAAAATATAACTGAGGGTATTTTCGTTTAGCAAAAATTCACAAGCCACTCCCACCTCTTTACCATTTACAATTTGATACGCATACGGTTTTAAATCCAACACATCACCTACTGAAGTGGCTATCTTCAGATTGCCTTTTTCATCTAAGGTAAGACCATCTGTTCCTTCAAAATTTATTCTTAGTTGCGAAACATCTACACCCTTTTCTAATTCATACACATACTTAAGTGAACTTTCTTTAGAAGAAATTTTCAAGTGAATTCCGGTGTATAAGTTTTGATAATCGAGCTGATTAAATGCCTTTACTTTCGATGCCCATTTGCGTTTATCGTTTCCTATAAAATAGTTGAAGTATTCTTTGTTCGCTTCGTTGCCCGATGAACTTGATAGTGTATTTGCATTTTCAAACTTCATTTTGAAGGCATGCAGGTTCAACGTGTAGTCAATTGTCGGTGTATAGTTTTCGAGTTTGTGATGGTCGCCTTTAATGCGGATAATATCGCGGGTATCGAAAAGGTTAAAAGTGATTTCGTTTTTCTCAAAAAACACCGCACCGTTTTTTATTTCGGTTTTGAAGAGAATATTGCTATCCCACTGTCCTTTATTTTCTTTAAAAGTTAACTCACCGCAACTGCTACAACCAGAGTTAGCTTGCACGTTGAAAAGAAAAAATAAAAGAAGTAGTGAAGTAACTGTTTTTTTCATTCAGCCTTTTTCGGAATTCAATTTAATAATTGAAAGTGAATTAAAACAAACAGCAGCCAATAATTCAGTCAAAACAGTTAAGTTTTCAGCCTACTGATTAATTGTAAGTGTTGTTGTTTGAACAGTATTGCTTTGATTTCCCGCACGATCTTTAACGTAGATAGAGTAAACTGTTGATTCGGTTGTATGGCTGTCGTCAATAAAGCCCTGAGTTGGGAGATTAATAGGTAAGTTGCCTTGAATAATAATTTTAGAATCATCGGGAGCTAATTGGGGAATACGGAATTGATAAGTTACATTATTTCGACTGTCGGTGACAAATAAATTTTTTGCATCGGCCGTGTTTTCACCCAAATCGCCATCACCATCGGTATATTCAATTGTAATTTTTATTTCGTCCTGATATTTTGTGGCAGGATTTGGGCTCATTGAAATAAACTCAATAGCAGGCGTATCGGTAATAGGTTCTTCCTTTTTACATCCGGAAAATAAAAACAGCAGAATAATAACTGTTAGAAATGTCTGGCTCCTTCTCATCGCTTTTATAAAATATCTATTGTCTAATAAATGACCAATATGTTTTGTAAGGAAACAACATATCAGTTCTTGGGAATTCAGTATTATTTACTTGGCTCCCATCATTTACATAATAGCGCATATAAAGTGTATCGTTAGAAGGCAATGAACTGGCGGGCACCGTAATCAGCCATCCTGAAAATCCACCTATGCTTACATACGATCCGGTAAGTGTAGTAGCACCGCTGAAGTTATCCTGGATAGTAGAAATTTTCAGCTTGTTGTATTGCATTTGGTTTTGAGCCAAACTATCGTCAGTCACCTGCACGCCAATGTAAAAGGAAGTAACATTTTGAGGCACTACAAACGGATTGTAATACACCGAATCTAATCTTGTATTTGAATATACGGTCGTGTAATCAGTACCTAAAGCAAAATACACCGGATTAATAACCGGCTCGGCATTAGGTAAATGTGCAACCTTGCCAAACATATCACGGGCCCCGTTTGCTATCCACTGTGCAATCAGGTTGATGCTTGCTTGTGAAAGTTTTGAGGTATCCTGGTTGTTGTCCTGCGGCATTTGGTCTCCCTGGTTTGCAAAACAGCAATTGCTGATCCGCTGATAAAGAACGGACTTGTTTACATCAAAAGGTATTACGCGATATTTAAACGAATTGGAGGCATTGTTTTTTTTAATGGGCGAATAAACCAAGGTAGAGAAAGAAGATTGAGGAGTTCTGAAATCAGGCTCAAAACTGCCGACATGACAACCAGGTAACGCGCAACGGGTTGACAGAATTTTTTCATGGATATAAGTAATATTCAGCGAGTCAACAGGAATTTGGATATTGGTTGTGTCATCTCTTAAAATAAAATCATAGGGATTATCGGTTAAAGGTTCATCTTTTTTACATCCCTGAACCGACC
>JAZKEP010000035.1:26222-34198 GCA_040387015.1 Bacteroidota bacterium | reverse complement strand
GACGCACCACCTAATGCAGCAGCTACTGCCATTAAACTAACCTCCTAATAAAATTATCTAATTAAGTTAAGATGACTGTTAAATAAGTCATCAGTTGAACCTAAAATACTTGTTAAATTTGTCATTAAAGAATTTATGCCGGTAAAAAAAATCGTAATTAATCATGCGCTGTCCGAAGTTTTGTTCAATAAAATGCTTCCGTTAAAACTCTGCCATCTAAAGCAACATCTATACTCGAACCAAATCCCAGCACATTCGCAATAGTTGGTAATATATCTACGCTTTGTCCAATCTGATTAGTTATCACTTGGTTTTGCCTCACCTTACCAGAAGGTCCCGCAATGAGGCAGAAAATTTCACGAGCCATTTGATCTGCGTTCGGGTCGGAGGTGGGCGGTGGTGCTGTGTGGTCAAGAGCATATCGACCATTGGTATCTGCCACTGTATTTGACTCCCGGTTTCTACCATGTTCTGGGGCTACAATCAATACCGTATTGTTTTGCATTCCGGGAGTGCTTTGAATGGTGTCCCATAGCTTACGTAAAGCAAAATCGGCTTTGCGCATATTGTCAACATAATCGGTAAAGTTGAAATGGCCTATATCAATGCCCTGCAAGTTTATTACCATCAGTTCAGGTTTAAACTGTTCAATAATTTTAATGCCAGTGAAAATGTTGAACATATCATTGTTCATAGATTCAATAGCGGGAAGACCCCAGGGGTTGCTGCCTATAAGCGTTGGTAAATCCAGCATCATTTGCTTTATGAAAGCCTGTAGTGTTTCAGCATCCTGCGGTGTATTTTTTATTCCGTTTGTAACAAGTTGCGTGCTGCTTCTAAACTGCCCATTCATAAACTCCTTCATTAAATCGCACTTCGCTTTTTCCGTATTCGTAAACGAGTGTGTATTGCCAAGAACAGAATTTGAATTGTAAGAAAATATTGAGCCCGGCTGAATTGTGTTGGCTCCGTACAGAGGCCCATACCCGTCATACAAACTATAATTCAAATACGGGTAAGGCCCGAGCGAATCGCAAACCCACCACGAGTTAAGAGCGCTTTGCGAGGGTGAATTATGCTTGCGGTAATATTCAAAAATGGTAGGATACTTCGGGGGCTGTTTCAATTGCACTGCTTCATCGGAGTACTTACCTGTAATGGCAGTGATGTGGCCATTGTAATGCCCGGTAGGGCCATCGGCATATCTAAAGTTTTTAAAAAGCGTTCCGATACTTTGTAATTTTTGCGAGGCAGGAGCGGGAAGCGCAGTCATAGACCCTGCAATATCTGACGAGATAGATTGATTGCCGATGAGCGTATTCGGCATAACATTGCCTTCCGCCATTTGCATGCTTTCTAAATTTCTTACTCCTCCGGCAAACAAACAAAATACTACATGGTCAACTTTACGTGAGCCCGTGGCAGCAAACAATCTTCCTGTAGGAAGAATATATGGCATCATCATCCCTCCTGCTGCGGTGAGTGCTGCATTTTTTATGAACGCCTTTCGTTTCATCTGTTCTGCTTTGCTTTAGTAATACCTGTATTCATCGCTTGTCATTAAAGAATAGAAAACCATTTGAGGTGTGATGTCGCTATTTTTCTCTACCAGGTCTTTCATTTTCCACGATTCAAATTCGTTTGGTTTGCGATTAAAAAAACGCAAATACGCCTCCTCAATAAATACGTTTACATCGGCCCGCATGGCAATATCTGTTGGAATGGTGCTGCTTCCCCGGGCCAGAAAATTTTTAATGATCATATCTTCCAACACATGCTTATCGCCAAAGGCCTGATAAGCAATATCAAGTTTGTTTAGTTCAGTATTGGTAATGCTGGAATTGAAAAGATCGCTGTATGCAATGGCGATAAACTGCGCTGTTGTTTTCAGATTTTTTTTCTCTGAAGCATTCTGATACAGTTCCTGTTGCTGTACTTCATAAATCACTCGCCCCTCTTTTTTACAAGACGAAACAGCAAACAGTAATGCAAGAAGTATAAAAACAAAATTCTTCATCATAAAAATTTTACTCATCTGTTATGGTATACCCGCATATTCATCCAGCGAAAGAATTTCTTTCTGCATATTCTTAAAGCTGTTGGTTGATTTGTAGATAGCTGCATAGTACGGAATTTCGGCAGGTGATGGCTCGCGGAATAAATATTTCCTGAAGACATACCTTACCTGTCCTTCGTAGTAATCGGTTGAATTAAAAAATATTTGGATGTAATCGTATTTGGTTTTACCTGCTTGGAAGAAGGAAGTAGAACTTAAACCATCCACCATAAGTTTGGCGCGGCTCAACTCGGTGCTGTCAGGATAGCGGAAAAGAAAATTCTGAAAAGTAGAAATCACAAAATTTTCGGTGCCCATATTTACCTGGTCGTAAAAATAATTGTTGGTGCAGCGAATGAGCATTTCGCGGTAATCAGCTATGCCCGAGTTCATGTCATTCATAGTTCGCTTAAAAGTATCGAGCCTGCTTAATTCGGCCTGAACCAAAGGATAGAATGGCGCATACTGCGGCAGGGTAAGGATATAATTGTACTGATATATCGCACCTTCAATATCGGCAGAATCGGTGTTGGCTAAATATTCGGCAGCAGCGCGGTTGTAAAGGGTACGATTGTAATCGTTCTTGGTAAACAGTGTCTCTATAAATTGTTTTCGGTTGTCTGCTGAAAAATTATTCTGCCGCAAAATGGTTAGTGCTTCATTTCGCTCAGTACCCATAGGCTCTTTCCCGGTAAGGTTGATATACGCTTTGTTGATGTATATGAGAATGGTAGCTGAATCAACGGTGTGGTCGGGTGGGGGTATGTTGCCCGTGACAATTTTGTCTTCAATTTTTTTGCAGGAAGATGCAAACAGAAAAAAGAAAACCAAGTAATAAATACTACGCATGTGTGGGTTACTGATAGCTAAAATTAAAAATTAATTCTATTTACAAATGCTGGCTATTTTTATCTGATGGATGCAAATAATTCCATAACTCAGTTAGATGCACTGGTAAAAGTAATTGCTCCCGGCATTTTCATTTTTACGGTGAGCATTATACTGCTGGAGGTGTTCATTCTTGTTATTAAAAGAATAACGGTTAGCCATAAAGGTGGTGTGGTCAGTTTAATGTCGGCATTGGGAGTATTTGGATTAGAAGCAATAGCCGACTTTATTTTCTATTTAGGTTTGGCATACTGGCTGTATTACCACCGTAATTTTGAGCTGGGTTTTAAGTGGTATGTATGGTTATTCTGTTTTGTGTTGTTCGATTTTATTTTTTACTGGAGTCATCTCCTTCAGCATGAGGTGCGCTTTTTCTGGTGCTTCCATATTGTGCACCACACCACTCAGGAAATGCGACTGGCCAGTGCCGTGCGCGACCCTGTGTTTGAGTTTTTAATGACGCCTTGGTTTTTTACCTGGATGTGTGTGCTGGGTATTCACCCGTTAATGTTTATAACGGTGCGAACTTTTTCGCGCGTCTGGGGCGTGCTGGAACACATTAACGAAAACTTTGTGGGGCACCATCCGTGGCTGAATAAAATTTTTATTACACCCGATGTGCACCGCGTTCATCACGGAAAAAACTATCGCTATTTAGATAGGAACTATTCCGAAATACTTTCCATTTGGGATAGAATGTTTGGCACCTATACTGAATATAGCGAAAAACCTATATACGGAATTCTGAAACCCATAAATCCAGATAATTTTATGGAGGTTCAGTTTCATACCTGGAAAGATTTATGGGCAGACTTAAAAGAAACCACTGGCTGGAAAAACCGTTTCAAACTACTCGTTATGCCTCTCGGCTGGTATCCCGATGGACGGGATTTAAGGGCAAGACGCTAAGAAATTCTACACCGGAAAACTACTCCGAACTTTTGGAAGCGTGATAAAATGAAGACTCTCCGAAATCTCCAGTTGGCAAAGGCGCAGCCCGCTTCGCTTCCCAGCTTAGATGTAGCCGCCTTTCAGCGCGATATATTGCTGATACGCCAGATACAAAAAATTCAATCGCAAATTATGCAGCTTGAATATATACTGGAAGATAACCGAAGGATATTAATGAAAGATTCGACCGAACAGGGCCTGTATGTTTACAACATATTTAAGGTTTTGAATGATCTGGGGGTTTCTGAGGGTCTTGGCTATATGCAGCTTAAACCTTATTTGCCACGCACCGGGAAAAGGGAAAGGTAAAGAAAGTGTAATTATTTCGGCCGGTTGGCAGGCAGATAGTTGCTGTATTTGCCCTCACCCAGTTTTATTTTTCCGGCATAAGGTCCCGCAGGAATCACATCACCCACGCCAACCATATCTTCGGGGTTATATTTATAAACTTCATGATCGGAAGGCCAGTTAAATATCTTAGCAGGCTCAGGTTGATTTTTTGCTTTTGCAGCCGCAGGTTCTTTAGCAGCATTCAGCCAGGCGGGGCCGGGTGCCTGCGGAAATCTTCCTTCGCCATAATTGGTTTTTGGTTTTGCCACCAGCTGGTAATGCAGTTTACCAGAGTGCTTGCCACCATTTAGTTCTACCAAATCGAACCCTGTGGCTGATTGATTTGCCACAGCCACACCATCGAAATAAAGCATATCAACCGGGGTGCAGAAAACGCGTATAGGATTATCTTTATCTACCACTATAATATCGCGCAGAATTTCATCTATGTCTATGTGCGCTTTACCATCAACAAGTTGAACCGTTCCATAATCCTGATACCAATACTCAGGAGATTCGGGGGCTACAAGCGTAATTCTTCCATGATTGGCGGTGGGTATTATTTCATTCACCGAGCCCGTTCCTTCAATTTTTCTTTCAGACCCTGTAACATACCCCGCCACATACGCATAAGAGTAACGTGTGGCAGCATAGTTTTTAGCTTCGAAAAATCCACCGGCCGAAGTTCCGGTTGAAGAAGTATCGCTTTGAGCAACACCCCACACCCCAAAGGAGTTCTGGTTTTTTGCGCGGGCTTCAAATAAACCTCCAACTGTTTGGCCCGGATTGCCCGCTACTATACCGCGGAATGAAGAGCCGTAAACTGCTACCTGCGCACCTTCTAAAGTAGAATTAGTAACATTCAATCGGGCATAACTTGCCGGAAAATTAAACGCAGTAGCATTATCAGTATAAGCATAATTGCCGGTCCAAACATTCGAATATTGAATTGCCGCTGCCACCGTTGCTGAGCCTATGGTACTCGAAAATGAGGGAACATAATCAGCCACACTGGTAGATGAATAAACACCTGCACCCAATTCATTTTGGGGGCTAACGCCAAAAGAAAAATTAGCTTCATATCCTATGTACGCTCCAATATTGGTGCTATGTCCGTATATAGCATTGCCTCCCACATTATAGGCATTTGGTACGGAAGCCACTTCTACTAAGGCAACACCGGTAGGTATTACGTTTACTCCCACCAGCCCGTTACTGTCTATTCTCATCCTTTCAACAGAATTGGTCCTGAAAACCAAGGACCTTGGATTGGTAGTTCCAATAAAATTTGTTGATGAACTTGTTCCCGCATTGCCCGTTGTAAGCCATGCCTTTTCGGTAGTAGTGTAAACCTGTACATCTGTTTGCAAACTCAAAGCACCATTGGTACTAAAGAAAAGACCAACTATTGAGTTAGCTCCATTTGCACCTGTCGCACCAGTTCCCCCTGTAGATCCGGTATTGCCGGTTGGCCCAGTAACGCCAGCGCCTGTTGCACCCGTAGCACCCGTAGGACCAGTGTCACCGTTCAGACCTGTTGCGCCAGTTGCACCCGTGGCTCCGGTAATTCCAGTGGCTCCCGTAGGCCCTGTTGGACCTGCAACACCGCTTGACCAAGCGGGTATTCCTGCACCATTTATCGCAAGCACTTGTCCGGAGGTTCCTCCGGGAATAGCTTTTACATCGCCATTATCAGCAGCATAAAGCATTTTATCAGTAGTGGCTGAAGGTGCTGTAACAAAAGAACCGCCCGAAGCCAATCCGCCAATTCGTATAGTATTCCCCGCACCAAACAGATGCAGGAATTGTTGCGGAATTGTTGTTCCGATTCCAAAATTACCATTTACATCAATGGTTACTCTTCTTACATTATCCGTTCTAAAGGTTAGATTTTTTGAATCTATTGTTCCCAGGAAATTGATTGCGGTATCGGTGTTGGCATTACCCCTTGCCTTCCAGTAAGCTGAACCGGGGTTAGGAGTTTCGGCCTGAGAAAACACAGCAAGGTTACAGCCGGTAGCAAATAGAAACAGGAATAATTTTCTGGAGTGATTCCATATTCTTAACCCGCCAACAAGGCAAAGTAAATGAGAAACCCCTTTTATAAAGAAGGCAATATTCCTAAGAGCACACGCAAAGAAAAAGTTGTTCATTATTCCCCAAATCACCAAACAAAGTTACACAAATGCCCATCCCCCAAAAAAGGGGAGGTACTAAGATAGGCTATTTCTGTAAGCTTTGCTGCTGGTTCGATTGGATAAAGTCAGCCCACGACTTTGTTTTGTAAATATCGTTACCATAGTAAGCGGCAATGTCCTTTAGGACTTTTGGATTGAGATAGGAGGGTATTACGTCAAGTATATCCATTTTCTCATCTAATACGACTAGAGAAGGAAGTGTAATATTGTTGCGGCAAAGTGTAGCAGCTAATTCGTGAAAAGGCATTTGTGGTGACCGCGGATTTGAAAATGATTTCCCTTTGAAAGTAAGCTGGTCTTGCATTTCGGGGTTAAAATCCACCAGCTCAAATTTATCTTTGATAAATCTTGCTGAATCTTCTTCCAAAAAAGAAGTACGATACATTACTCGGCAGGCATTGCACCAATCGGTATGAATAAGAACTAAAGTTTTCTTTTTTGCAGCTACCTGATTTTTGAAAAATTCAGCGGGTTTCACCCATTTCAATTCTTTGATTTGTTCTGCGGTGGAAGAATCGTAAAATGCTTTCTGATGTTGTGCCTCAAAATCTTCGAAGCCACTATTTCGGAAAACATTTTCCAACTGATAAATTAAAATGGGTTCAATTTTTTTAATGTCGAGATAACCCGAAGCAATCATATTAAAAGCGAATTCATTTTTTTGTTTGTCGTAATTGTTGATGAATAGCGTGGTAGGATAAACCATCTTGCCCTGAAGCAATTTGATGGCCAGGTTATGTGCTGCTTTAGGTGCCGATGAACTTGGGCCATATTTCTCACCCAGATATTCAATGGTGTCTTTTGATTCCGCATTAAATTTTACAGGATAGAAATTGGTATTAATGTACTGTGCCAAACCGGGATTTGCGTAGGTTGTTTGCATCATCCTCTTGCACCAACCGCACCAGTCGGTGTAAAAATCCAGGATGATAGGGCGGGGCTGCGTTTTGGTTTTTTGCAGGGCTTCTTCTATGGTTATCCATTGAACCAAACTGCCTTCTTTATCGGCTTGCATTTGTTGTTGGGAAAACAGACTGGCGGGTAAAAGCAGTAGAACGATAAAGAAAAAAGAAATTGGAACGTTAAACGATTTGGTTGCTTTAGTAAGCTTCATACTGTGATCTGAAATTTATTGACAGAATTTTTTTAAGTTTTCATCGGCTGCTGCAAAACCCAATTCAACAGCTGCATTCCAATCTAGGCAGGCATCAGCTTTGTTGCCCATTTTATTTTTCGCCACTCCCCTGTTATTGTAGGCAGCCGCATACCGCGGATTTAATTCGATAGCTTTATTATAATCTTCAATGGCACCGGACAGGTCTTGAAGTTCATCTTTTGTATTGCCTCTATCAAGATAGGTTCCGGCATATTTCGGATTTAACTCAATTGCTTTAGTAAAGTCCTGAACAGCCCCTGTGTAATTACCCAATTTCTTTTTTGCAATTCCTCGGAAGTTATAGGGATCGAAATATTTTGAGTTTAACTCAATCGCTTTGCTAAAGTCTTCGATTGCTTTGGCGTGGTTTTGCATCATGCCATGTATGAGGCCCCGG
>JAZKEP010000035.1:0-26212 GCA_040387015.1 Bacteroidota bacterium | reverse complement strand
ATCCTGAAGAGCTCCGCTGTAATCCTGAAGAACTTTTTTTGAAGCTCCCCTGAAAAGATATGCATCGGGATCATTTGGACTAAGCGAAATTACTTTAGTAAAATCCTGAATGGCACCGGTGTGGTCATTGATTCTTGCCTTTGCAATGGCCCGGTTAAAATAGGCTTCCGAATTATTGGGGCTTAACTTTAAGGCTTTACTAAATTCCTGAACAGCACCTGCATGGTCGTTTTGATTTCCTTTAGCAATGCCTTTATCAATATAGTTATCGGCCGTTTGCGAAAAGGCAGTAGTGTGAAGAAATATACTTAGAAAAAAAGATAATAAGGTTGCCTTATGAATCATGCTTGTATAATTAATATAAGTATAACCTTCATGAAATCAAATGTAAGCGGAAAGCCTGTTAGATAAAAGTAAAAAAGCCGCGCAAGGCGGCTTTTTTACTTTTATTGTATTGATCTTACTCTATTAAAATTTGTTTAATAATTGAGGCGTGAGGGGAAACTATTCGGAAAGTGTATAGCCCTGCTGCAACATGATCGAGGTCAACAGTATTTTTCATTTCCAGATTGCTTAGTGAATGCACTAGTTTGCCATCGGTAGAGAATACTTCAAGCGTAACAGTTTCAAATAAAGAAGCCGAAAAATTTACATGCACAAACCCTGTACTTGGGTTAGGATACACAAGCAATAACAGGTTATCTATAGTTTCTTCTATACCCACACATACAACCACCTCAATGTTGTCAAAGATTGAAGCGGTGCATCCATTATTGTCAGTATAGGAGTAGGTGATTGTTTTTATTCCTGTTCCTGAAGTGGCCGGATTGAATGTATTACCTGTAACTCCACTACCGGAGAATGTTCCTCCGGTAGGACTTCCTGCAAGTGTAATAGGCGTTTGATTTGAGCAAATCGTATCGGCAACACTAAATGTGACGGAAGGAAGAGCGTTAATTGTCACATTTATCGCGTCTTCACCTGTACAACTATTGACATCTGTAACGGTAACTGAATAGTTTCCTGTGGCTAAAGCCTGAATTGTTTGCGAAGTTTCGCCTCCGCCCCACATAAATGAGCTTCCTGCATTGCCGGCATTCAGAGAAATGGAGCCTCCACATTGGGTAGAGTCTGACCCCAGATCCACCAAAGGATTTGAATTGATAGTTACGTTCACAGCATCTTGAGCAGTACAACTATTAACATCTGTAATCGTAACCACATAATTGCCGGTAGATGTTACCGAAATAATTTGCGAAGTTTCTCCACCGCTCCATTCAAAGGTACTTCCGGAATTTTGAGCATCTAAAATTACAGAACCACCACATTGAGCGGTATCGCCTCCTAATGCAACAGTCGGTAACGAGTTAATTGCAATGGTTACGGAATCTAAGCTTGAGCATCCAACCGGGGTGGTGACTGTAACGGAATAATCCCCAGATGTTGTTACTGTTATGAAAGAAGCAGTGCTTCCTGTACTCCATACAAAATTGTTTCCAAGATTGGAGGTAGAAAGAATTATACTGCCACCACACAAGGAGGTGTCGTTACCAAGATTAGCCACAGGGAAAGGTGCAATATTTACATTAATGGCATCGTTTCCTATACAACCATTTGCTGAAGTTACTGTTACTGAATAGACTCCGGAAGTATCTACCGTAATAGATTGAGTTATATCTAAAGTATTCCATAAATATGTTTCACCGGGGTTACCTGCATCAAGTGTTACAGTTCCTTCACATTGTGTTGTATCACTGCCTAAACTCACAACTGGTGAAGGCTCAACTTTAACAGAAGCAGCAACCCTTACACTTAGACAGGAGCCACCTTGAAATACAGTACTTAATCCGGGATTAGGTGAGCCAATACTTGCAGTTTGGAATACAAAATCTGTGCGATTGTTATTGTCTATGCTTCCAACGCGTGCAAGTGATTGAGTTCCTATTCCGGTAGTGCTGGCTGTGTCGCCCATCCATTGGTTTCCTAAAGTAACACTAAAACCATTTACGGTAGGGTTGAAAGTATTTAAGGCACCCGCAGGCCAGTTGTCCCAAACCACGAAATCAACCACTGCTCCAAGATTATCTAAAATCATTGCCCATCCGCGCGTAGATCCGTTGGCAGGATTCCACAACATGTTGTTTCCCCAATAGTTTGGAGAACCGGACAAATCATCCCGGGTTAGTATTTGTCCGGATGCAATTGAAGCGGGTAAACTCCAAAGTATAGGGTTTACAGTATTTATATTCGAATAATTATTTGATATCGCCACTACCCATCCGGTAGTGTTGATTGGAGAAGCAGAAAGGTTCTGTATTTCCATTGCATCCGGATCATCTACATAAATTTCAGTAATCTTCAGACTTCCCGAACCGCCAGTTAGTTGCTGAGAAGATTCTACATAGAATGTAGTGTCCAGCGATGTAGCAACGGCAAGTGTATCTCCCGTGAATACAGCGGTGCCTCCTGTTGCGGCTGAGTACCAGTTTTTTACACCCGAGCCAACAGCCACCAAACTTGCGGTCTGACCGCTGCATATGGTATCGTTATTTACAACCGGTGAAGCAACAGTGATAGGAACCAACGTATCTGTAGCTGACGGATAATTACCGCATACCAAAGCGCGATACAGAGTTGTAACTACAGGCGAAACCGTATAAGCTACCGAATCTGACCCTATACCTGTTTCATTCACCCAAATTGCATTCATGTCATCGTACGACTGCCATTGCACAGGTCCTGTAATTCCATCCATCTTCAACTCAAAATCTGAACCTGAGCAAACTTCTGCGAATGTATTGCTGATAGTGCCAACAGTAAATTCAACACCATAGTTCAATAAAGAGTCATTGCCGGCATTGGCATCTGAGCCTTGAGTTGTGTAAAAACTGAAAGTATAGGTCCCCGGCACAGACATATCGTAGTTCGTGTCGAAAGTGAGAATTAAAGTAGAATCCGGATCTAAAGTTCCTGTATCTATCAATAGCGGAGTGTAAACTATTGGATTAGTTCCGGTGGCACTTGCGTATACTGTAACAGGGTACAAACTGAAGTCAAGACCTTGTGTATTGTAGTTTTTAATCTGTACAGAAACAGTCTCACTTGTTGAATAGCACGAGCTCTGAGTCGGGCTAATTACCCCATCAGTACCAATATCAACCGTAACCGGTGCACCTAAAAATTCATCGGCTCCAATATCAGGACGGAGTGTATTTCCCGCACAACCCGGTTCGGGACAGCGAATATCGCCATCAATGTCATCCAGAATACCTAATCCTAATGCCCCTCTGTCGTTCAGGAAAGGAGATGTGGAATGAAGATCAGTAGTCGACAGGAACTCAGGAATTATAGAAATTGAATTGGAATCAAGCAATGAAGTTGATATCCAAGCTGCAAGAGTTGGCTGTGCGGTACCGTTATAACCAAAGTAACTGGTGTTTGATGCAGCGCTTACGTAAACATCGTTATTGTCGGACCTAAGTCCGGCAGGAATTGTTGTATAATAAAGTCCATACATAGCGCCAGTCCCACCACGTGTTATAGATATTGCATTGTTCTTAACATTAACATTATCGGAAGTGCCTAACAAATAAATTCCACGGACAGTTGAAGTGCCGATTGCGGCTATATTATCAAAGGAAATACTATTGTGGTAATAGTTTGAGTAAAGTGAGCCTGAAATATAAATACCATAGTCAATACCATTATGAATGATATCGTATATTGTATTATTCGCCACTATAATCTCCTGGCCCAGACCACCGTCTGTAGTAACATCAATTCCCGTGAATGTCCCTGTGCTTGAGGTATTGGCCCCGTAGATATTATGAACCCTGTTTTTAAGAATCTTGGCGTATGGATTGGAAGCCCCAATCAATGAAATTCCATCGACACCTGTACCTACGGTTATGTTGGCACGACTTATATCATTGTTGATTGCTTCAGAAGCGGATGACAAACTCATGCGGATTCCTGTATTGTAGAAATTAGAGATTGAGTTACCTGTTACTTTGTTGGCGTTGCAACCTACAGCACCTGTTGTTCCATATAGTGTAATACCGTAGTATGGGCCTCCGGCTGTACCACCTGAAATAAGATTGCCAACTATTTCATTGAAGCTACCATTATTTCCTCCTGAGGCTGGGGAAGTAACCGATGCCGATAAACAAATGCCACATGAATTAGTAGAGGTGGTAGAAGTAATTGCACTCAAATCAATTTCACAATTGCGAATGGTATTATAATCTGAGTTATTTGATAGAAGTATTCCAAATCCGTAAGTTGCATTACTCCCAACAATTTTCAGACTATCAATAGTGAAATAGTCAGCACCGTTTAAGCGTAGCACATATTTCAAAGTAGAGGTAGGTGCAAAAGTGAGGGTTTCTCCGTTTCCGTTTATTGTAACGGTATTTATTGCCGAAGTTCCGCTAACATCATCAAACTCAACTTGTTCATTATATGGGCCAGAACCCGAAACTACATCAATAACAAGCGGACCACAAATACCATAAGCTTTCAATGCGCTTGCTGCATCTGTAAAGGATTGGAAATTAGTGCCACCTGTAATCACCGCAGAGTTAATGGTGAAAGATCCCGTCAACCCCAAATTAATCAGTGTAGTAGAAGTGTCATTTAGGTTGTTCGCATCTGCAAAACCATTCGGCTGTGAGGTGAAGGCAACCACATCATAGATAATACCGGTTGAATAAGTTACTGTCCCCATGTTTAGTACTGTATCCTCTCCCGGTTGTAGGTTGACTAAGAATAAACTTCCACTGCCGGAAGAAGGAATACCATTGGCCGTTACGTAAACTTCGACCGAGGTCAATTGAGCTGCTCCTGAATTTAGAACTGTTACCAGGACACTATCTGTACCTGGGCATGAAGGGGAATTGATTGCCGATACACCCGCATCATCAAGACTTGGTGTAAACTCAAATGCCCCCGGATCGGGCGTTGTGGTGCGAGGCGTACTGAGAATGTCATCTGGTACATCTGCTGTCAAATTCTGTCCTATGTTATTAATCGAAGCCGCGGCAGGTGTTAAATCACCTGTTGCAGCTGATGCAAATAACGGATTTACATCTTGGGAACTTGAGTCACGGAAAGAAGTGGCTATCCAATCGGCAAGGGTAATCTGAGGCGAGCCGTTGTATCCAAAATAGTTTGAGGTAGATGCTGTATTTACGTACACATCATTAAAATCACATTTAAGGTTTGCCGGTAATGTTGAATAGTATAAACCATACATTGTGCCGGTCCCGCCTTTTGTAACAGAGATTACGTTGTTCTTGATGTTTATACTGTCAGAAGTGCCAAGCATATATATTCCTCTACCAGCAGATGTGCTTCCCGTAGAAGAGGCATTATCAAGTGATATACTATTATGATAATAATTAGAATACAATGAGCCTGATATGTAGATGGGGTAAGCAATACCATTATGGTTGATATCGTAGATGGCATTATTGGCAACAAGGATCTCCTGTGTTACACCACCACCATCTGTAGTAACATCAATTGCATAAACTGTGCTGGCATTAGTTGAATTAGCTCCGTGTGAGTTATGAATACGATTCTTTAAAACTTTAGTTTTAGGATTGGTTGTGCCGGTTAAATAAATTCCTTCGAGTGTGCCGGCACTGGTGAGATTTGGCCGGCTAAGGTCATTCCCTATTACTTCGCAAGCTGAAGAAAGGTTTAAGCGAATACCATTGTTATAAAAATCAGAAATGGTATTATTAATAACTCGATTGGAATTACAACCAACTGCACCGGTAGTTCCATAAAGGGTAATACCATAGTACGGTCCACCTGAGGCGCCTCCTTTTATCAGGTTATTTGAAATTTCATTGAAATTGGCATTGTTACCACCTGAAACCGGTGAAGTGACCAAGGCTGATAGGCAAATACCGGCCGAATTGGTAGTTGTGGTGGAAGTAATCGCACTTAAATCAATTTCGCAATTGGTGATGGTATTGTAATCTGAACTATTAGACAAGAGTATTCCAAAGCCATAAGTGGCATTGATACCCACTATTTTTAAGCTATCAATTGTGAAATAATCAGCTCCGTTAAATTGCAATATATATTTCAGGGTAGATGTTGGGTCATAAGTTAATGTTTCGCCTTTCCCGTTGATAGTAATGGTGTTAACTGCTGAAGCCCCTGAAATCTGATTCAGAACCACTTGCTCATTGTAGGGACCTGAACCGCTAACAACATCCATAATCACAGGTCCGCAAACCCCAAAAGAATTTAACGCACTCGCGGCATCAGTAAATGACTGGAAGTTATTTCCCCCCGTTACTACTGCTGAATTTATAGTGTAAGACCCCGTGAGAGCCAGATTCAGAGGGGCGACCAACGTATCATTAGGGTTGTTTGCATCAGGTATTCCGTTTGGAAGCGAAGTATATACTTCATAAGTATATGAAGTGCCGCTCACAAAAGTAAAGGCACCCAGATTGACAACCTCACTACCTGCAGAAGCAATATTCACTGTAAATGTATTGCCGCTGTTGGGAGTCGGAACCCCGTTAATTGTTGCATAAACAACAACCGAGGTGATAGCGGCAGTTCCAAAATTCTGAACGGTAACAAAAAACGAATCAGTACCGGGACAAGTTTGGGTAGAAACTAGAGTTACACCCACATCGGTTCCTGCCACATCAAACTCATAAGCCCCCATATCGGGTGTCAGCGGATCTCTGGGTGCACCGGTGATATCAGTAGGCACGCCTAATGCTGTACCCATATCATTTAACACAGAATTGGAAGGGGCAAAATTTCCTGCACCAGGATTGGTATACAACGGATTAACATTTAATGAATTCGAATCAGCTAAGGCCGCTGTCTGCCATAAAGCCAAGGTAGAGTTTGCACCGCCATTGATATAGCCGATGTCGTTTGTTGACCCTTGACCTGCGATATAAAAATTGTTGTAATCGGAGGTGAAAGAAGTACCGGTAACGGAAAAATAAAGACCAGTGCATTCACCGCCTCCTGTTCGCGATAAGCTGAAGATGTTGTTTTTAATATCTAAACCTGTAGCAACCGGAGTTTGCTGATAGAAACCGCGGGTAAGACACGAAAGACAAGTAGCGGTATTATCATCCAGAGAGATGGTATTATGATAATAACGCACATAGTCTGAACCCACATTTAAAATACCGTTCTGCGTACCTGCACCATTAAAGTTATATACCAGATTATTTACCACCATATTTTCATTTCCCGCAGTGGCATCGCAACCGGTGTGTTCCACACCGTAAGCTGCTGATGTGCTTAAGGGATTTCCATCAAATGGATTATGGATTCTGTTGTTGGAAACGAGACAGTTCTGGCTGGCAGATGTAAAATATATAGCGTAGAAGGTAGTAGGATTAGTCCTCAACGGACGACTAATATCATTTCCATCTATCCAGGTTCCATTATTTCCATTCAAATAAATGCCGTACGAATAAAAATCAGTAATGGTATTATTAGCTACATAGTTTCCCAGAATTGTACTGGTAGAGCCATTGGCAACAAGTGTTATTCCGTAATAACCGCCCTCAATTGTATTGTTTGTAATTGAGTTATAGTCGCAATTGGAGGCGCCCGCAGTGGTTGCAGAGGCGGCTGAACTGCTGATTACAATTCCCGCATAGTTAGTCGAAGTGGAGGTGCTTCCAATATCTACACTACAATTACTTATTGTGTTTGAATCGGCATCATTTAAAAAGTGTACTCCAAAACCATAGGTGCCGGTTGCTCCTATAGCCAGATTGTTAATGGTAAAATGATCAGCTCCATTCAGTTTAATGGTAGCTCTTTCATTTGTATTCGCTGAACTAAAAGTTAGCAGCTCTCCATTTCCATTGATAGTGATAGTGTTTACAGAAGACGCGCCCAACACCTCATTAATAATTACCTGCTCATTATAAGGTCCTGAGAGAGCAACTACATTGGCTACTACGGGTCCGCAAACGCCATAGGAAGATAAGTCTGAAACAAAATCACTGAAAGACTGATAATTGGTTCCAACAGTTACCAAACCGCTATCAATGGTATAGTTGCCCGATAAACCGGTAAGCAGTCCGTTTATATTCACGGTGTCGTCAGCGGCATTCCCATCTACGGTGCCGTTTACCGAATCAACAATAGCTTGTATACTATAAGGAGTTCCTGCAACAAACGAGAAACTTCCTAAGGTTAAATCTGCATTATTAAGAGCAGATAAACTTCCGGTAAAATAATAGGGTGTTTGTGCAACACCGTTAACAGTCCAACTGATTTTTGCATCATTAATAGTATCGGTTCCATAATTGGCCAACCTTACTATCACATCACCCAATCCGGGGCAGAGCGCAGTGGGTGCAGTAAACTGAGTTAAAGCCCCGTCAAGAGCTGTGCCTGAAGAATAAGTAATTTGAAGAAATGGCCTTCTGTCTGTAATGTCAGAAATGGAATTGGTGGTTGAAGAAAGGGTACCCGCATTCGCTAAGCCGGTTTGCCCCGTTCCGTATATTCTATCGGGCACTGTTGACCAAAGCCAGTCAAATGTTCCGGTGCTTGGGTTTCCTGAAACCTGGTTGATATCCCATTCGGTAGAAATTTCCAAAGAACCTCCTGTATAAAGGAAAGCGCCATTTAAAGAAAATGTGATATAGGCAGGGGTAACAGAGTCAGGTATTGTTTGACTCAGATTCTCATACACTAAGGTAGTACCTGTATTGAGATTAGCCCACGTTTCGGTAGCAAGATTATAATCAGTTACCGATGAATTCTTCATATAAATTCTAAAAATCCCACCTCCCGTTGTGGTGGCAGCATTATTTTTAACCCAGCCAAGTTTCGAAATAAGTGAGCCGGGGGTTATTCCTGCTGCTAACAGTTCACTTTGAGTATAGAGGTAGCTATACCTGCTTACGTCATAGGCGCTGGCAGCACTGGAACGATAAACTGGACCTGCATTATAGGCAGGGGTTCCTGCAATACCCGTATTAATTATTGTTGAAGGCTGGGCAATGGAGAAAATTTGTAACCATAAACAAGTCAGAGTAAATAATATTCTTTTCATAGCGATATAATTTAATTAGAAATTAATTAGTTACTAGGGAACTCTAAATTAAAAAAAATATTAAAGATGGGTTTTACTTCCCGATGCAGAATTTCGAGAAGATATTACCGAGTATTTCGTCATTGGTAACTTCACCGGATATTTCACCCAGGTACTCTAACGAACGCTTAATGTCAAGCGCTACGAGGTCGTTTGTATTTTGATTTTCAATTCCGGTTTTTACTCCCTGTAAAGCATCACTTGCTTTCAGCAGTGCTTCGTAATGGCGCATGTTGGTTACTACAGTACTGTCCGGTTGTAAATTGGTGGTGGCCAGCTGATACAGTTTGTCTTTCAGCAGCGATAGATTGTAATGTGTATTGGCAGAAATAAAAAGAAGGTGTGGAAATCCCTTTCCTGATTCTTCAACTACTTTATAAAAGGGTGCGGTTATTTTCCAATTGGCTTTATCAATTTTGTTGCCTACCACCATACCGCTGAACCCAAGCAATTCAAGTTCGTGAATATCCTTTACCAGCTCTTCGGGTTGTGTGGAGTTTACATCAAACAGGTACAGGTAAACCGAGCTTTGTTTCAGCTTCTCCATCGTTTTTTCAACGCCCAGTTTCTCAATCACATCTTCGGTAGTTCTTATTCCTGCTGTATCTATAAACCGGAATTGGATGCCGTTTATGTTCAGCACTTCTTCAATGGTATCGCGGGTGGTGCCGGGAATTTCCGAAACTATGGCCCGCTCTTCATTCAGCAAAGCATTCAGCAAAGTTGATTTTCCGGCATTTGGTTTACCGGCAATAACAGTGTTCACCCCATTCTTAATCACATTGCCGAGTTTAAATGATTCAATAAGCGGATTCAGTTTTAATTGAATCGTATTGATCAGTTCCAGCAGCTTTTTGCGGTCGGCAAACTCCACATCTTCTTCACCAAAATCAAGTTCAAGTTCAATGAGCGAAGCAAAGTTCACCAGCTCGGTGCGCAATATTTTAATGTCGTTCGAAAAACCACCGCGCATTTGTTTCAATGCCAGTTCAAGCGAAGCTGAAGAGTTGGAAGAAATTAAATCGGCCACGGCTTCGGCCTGGCTCAAATCAATTCTTCCGTTCATAAAAGCCCGTAGCGTAAACTCGCCCGGCTTGGCCGAACGCGCACCATTTTGTATCAGCAAGCCGATAATCTGTTCGGCAATAAAAGGCGAGCCGTGGCATGAAATTTCCACCACATCTTCGGTTGTGAAACTTTTGGGTGAGCGAAAAACCGAAACCTCGTCAATTTCTTTCTCCTTATCTATTATATGACCATAATGAATCGTGTGCGATTTTTGTTCCTCCAGGTTCTTACCCCTAAAAGCTTTATTCGCAAGTTGTATCGCTTCGCTGCCCGATAAGCGGATAACACCAATTGCGCCTACCCCCTGCGGAGTTGCCAAAGCCACTATGGTATCGCTGTTCATCACCCGCGCAAATTAAGTTTATCTTTTATAAACCTTTCTAACGGACTTTAAAGGCTTGAAATGAGTGCCGAAGTATGATCCACCACTTTTTGATAAGCAACCTGTCTTCTTCATGAATTTGTCTGAATCTCAAGAAAGGATGTTCAGGAATTTCAATCAAACCTCATCGTTTTTGACCATTTTAACACAAAAGATCTCTGGGTAGCCTTACCTAGTAGCTGGGTAGCCTTACCTGGTAGCTGGGTAGCCTTACCTGGTAGCTGGGTAGCCTTACCTAGTAGCTGGGTAGCCTTACCTAGTAGCTGGGTGGCCTTACCTAGTAGCTGGGTGGCCTTACCTAGTAGCTGGGTAGCCTTACCTAGTAGCTGGGTAGCCTTACCTAGTAGCTGGGTGGTCATACTTAGTAGTTGGGTAGGCTTACTTGGTTGAAAAGAACTGAACCTTAGTAGCTGGGTAATCATACTTAGTAGAAAAGAAACGAAGCTCAGTAACTGGGTGGTCTTTCTTAATAGTTGAAGCACTAAACTTTGCCGAGGCCATTTGAAACTTTGGAGTGCCTGTTAAACAAAAGGCTCCTGAGTTATTAAAACACTTTAAGTTTATCTTACAGGACCAAAAACCTGTTGCTATGGACTTAAAAACCTTTCATGATTTTTTAGACTACTACGAAAAAGTGCGCGGCCGCACCAAACTGATTATCGGTAAAATTCCGAAGGAAAAGATGGATTGGACTTATCGCGAAGGTAAATTCTCGTTTGCCGATTTGATTCGGCACCTGGCGGCTATAGAACATTTTATGTATGCCCAAAAAAAATGCGCAACTGAAACCTTCGCGCTACAAAGGCTGCGGAAAAGAACTGGCAGACGGCTACGATGCAGTGCTGAAATTTATGGATGACACCCATGCCCAAAGTATGAAGGTTTTCTATGCTTTGACCGAAGAAGACATCAACAAAAAATGCGTAACTCCCGGGGGCTCGGCTATTACCGTTTGGAAATGGCTGCGCCTGATGGCAGAGCACGAAATTCATCACCGCGGACAGCTTTATACTAATTTGAGTTTGCTGGGCGAAGAAGTTCCTGCTTTATACGGTTTAACTTCAGAGCAGGTGGCAAGTGTAAGTGCCAAATGATTTTTATTTTCAATCTTACTTTATTAATTAAACTAACATTATGAAAAACATGCTCAACTGGTTCGAAATTGCCGTAACCGATTTCGAACGCGGAAAAAAATTTTATGAAACCATTTTTGCCTGTACTATTCCCGCTATGGATTTTGGCGGATTTAAAATGGGTATGCTTCCTTCTGACGAAGGCAAAGTAAGCGGTGCGCTTTGTGTTGGCCCCGATTACAAACCCTCCATGGAAGGCTCTTTAATTTACCTCAATGCAAACCCCGATTTAAACGAGGTGCTCAATCGTGTAGAAAGTGCAGGTGGAAAAATTTTGCAGGCTAAAACACAAATCACCCCCGAATACGGCTACATGGCTTTGTTTGTTGACAGCGAAGGAAACCGCATGGGGCTGCATTCCAACAAATAGTTTTACCGTTTGCCAAAGAATTGTTTGTATTGCGCAATGAGTAAAAAGGTTTTGATGGTTTGTTTGGGTAATATTTGCCGCTCGCCTATTGCGCATGGCCTGTTACAGCACAAGGCAAAAGAGCAGGGATTGAGTTGGGAGGTTGATTCGGCCGGAACTTCTAACTGGCACGAAGGCGAACTGCCAAACGAAAAATCAATTAAGGTAATGAACCAACACGGCATTGATATAACCTATCAGCGCTCGCGCCCCGTCCGCAGAAAAGACCTGGAATACTTTGATGTGGTTTATGTGATGGACAGCAGCAATTACAAAGATGTAACTGACATGGCGAAGAGCGAATTTGAAATTTCGAAGATTCGTTTAATCATGAATGAAGTGAATGCCGGAAGAAATGAGAAGGTGCCCGACCCCTGGGGATTAAGCGATAAACAGTATGAAGAAGTTTACGGAATGCTTGATGAAGCTACCGATAAAATCATTCAAAAATTTTCAGAGAATTGAATAAATGTATTTTTGAATTATGAGTGAAGTGAACCCGCCTGTCGGACGGACAGGGAAAATAAAACCATCATTAAGTAAAGGCACGCGCGATTTTTTACCTGCCGAAGTAGCCAAGCGTAATTACATTTTCGACACTATAAAAACTGTTTTCCGCAAATACGGTTTCGAGCAAATTGAAACCCCCGCTATTGAAAGATTAGAAACGCTTACAGGGAAATATGGAGAGGAAGGAGATAAGTTGTTGTTTAAGATTTTGGAATCGGGGGATTTTTTAGGAAAAGTTCGAAAGAATGAAGAGTTAGTTAAACGACTTTCCCGCATTCAGAACTTGCTGTATGATGTTTTAACGGGACTTGCTAGTACGATTCGTTACGATAAAATTTATCAAGAAAGTAAAAGTATTGAGCGATTGTCTAAAGTGTTTAGAAGAACTTACAAACGTGAAATTTTTAACTGGGACCTTTATCTGGAACCTAATGACACGGCTGAAGTTACATCATACTTTGACAACAATATTGGCACCATCATAGATTCCCTTCATAGAGTATTAGGTAGACAAGAAGTTCTAGATGAAAAAAGTCTCAAACACTATCTAAGGATTTTTCGGGATACAGTGATTGTTGAACGTATTTTACCAAGAGTGTTAGACTATATTGATTATAAAGAAATAGTTTATGACGTAACTGAAAAAGGTCTCCGTTATGATTTAACTGTTCCTCTTGCCCGCTATGTGGTGCAGCATCAGGATGATTTAGCTTTTCCTTTTAAGCGTTTTCATATAGGACCTGTTTGGAGAGCTGATAGACCACAAAAGGGGCGCTATCAGGAGTTTTATCAGTGCGATGCGGATGTAATTGGAAGCAATTCGTTGTTGAATGAGGTGGAGTTGACGAAAATTTATGTGGAGGTGTTTGAGAAATTAGGAGTAGAAGTTACTGTTTATGTAAATAGTCGTAAGATACTTAAAGCAATTGCCGAAAAATTTGACATAGGAGAAGATGCTGCTCAGTTTTTTTCAGCAATTGATACTTATGATAAGTTGGGAATGCAAGGTGTGTTGGGTGATTTGGATAGGAAAGGGATCATTGCAAACGAAAGTGATAAGCAAAAGGAATTTGTTTCCTTCTTTGAAACGTATACAACGACTTTACAGCAAAGTAACTCTTGGGAAGAAATTAAAGAACACCTCAAAACATTTCTGCCACAAACCGAATCAGGCGGTGAAGATATTTTTGAAGTTTGCAAATACTTCCAACCTAAAGATGTTGCACTAAATCCATTTTTAGCGAGGGGTCTTGATTACTATACAGGCGTTATTTGGGAAGTTGTGTTGGACTATAGAGCGAATTACAACATAACTATGGGTTCCCTTGGTGGTGGTGGCCGCTACGACAACCTTACCGAAATGTTTGGCGGGCAAAACATGAGCGGGGTAGGAATCAGTTTTGGTATTGAACGCATTTATGATGTAATGGAAGAACTGAATTTATTTCCCGAAACCATATCGCAGGGTGTAAAAGTTCTTTTTGTGCCTTTCAACGATAAAGACGAAGAGAAATTTGTTTTGTATCAAACCTTTGCTTTTGAACAGGTTCAAAAACTGCGCGCTGAAAATGTTTCGGCAGAAATATTTCTCGGCAATGTAAAAAAGCAAAAGCAGTTCAACTATGCCGAGCAGAAAAATATTTCGTATTTGGTTGAAGTTGGCGATAATGAAATAAGGTCTCAAAAATTCAGACTGCGCAATGCCAAAACCCGCGATACTCAAAATGATCTTTCCATTCAAAACATTATTGAAATTCTGAATAAGGGTTAATTAATAGTTTCTCCTGCAACCTTCCTTAGCTGTAGTTCATCCTTTATTTATCAGTTGGGTGTTGTTTTTATTTAAATTGCATTTGAAAGTAATGTGAAAGTTCAGAATTTTTTTGTGCTATGAATGGGAGGACTTTTGTGATCTTACTGGTTCTTATTTGTTTCGGCCAGGTTGTTTATTCAGCCTCACCGCGCGTAACCCTTACTATTACTGATGTTACTTCTTTCTTTGGCGATCACACCGATATTTATTTTGGTTCCGGCACTACAACCACCTTTGTTCCCATTCAGGATAATGCCAAGGTTTTTAATGTTGACACTGCCTACCCCCAGCTCTATTCTTTAAGTTCTGATAATGTTGACTGCTTCTCTAATGGGTATGGAGATTTTACCGCCTGCACCGAAGTTCCACTTGGCTTCCGTGTTCAAGGCGGAAGCACCTACCGTATTGAAGCTTCTTTAATAGCCAATTTCGACCCGGCATCTATCGTTCAGCTTGAAGACAAGACGCTCGGTATATTTCAGAGCCTGCTTGATGGGCCATATATTTTTCAGGCATCACAGTTTGAACATTCTGTAAATCGCTTTGTGTTGCATGTTTCTTACCCGCCATCTGTCACAACCATTGCTGCGGGGTGCAATAATGATGATGGTGTTATTTCAGTTTATCAGGAGCCTTGTATAAACTGGGATGTTTGTTCCGTGCTGGATTCTTCCGGTCAGATCATTCAGACTTACAGTAACATTAACGGTAACTTTAGTTTTTCCGGCTTGCCGGAAGGTGCTTATTCGTTAACCTTTCAGTATGGAATGTATGTTACCGCTAAGTCTGTTACTGTTGATGGGCATCAAATACAGGCAAATATTAGCGCTCCCACCATAAATGGTTTTACCGGGGAAGCAATGATTTTTTCAGCAGAGGCAAATAATGCCGATGATTATAACTGGAACTTTGGCGATAGTTCAGAAGTTACGGGAATCGCAAACCCGGACTATACTTACTATGAGCCGGGAACTTATACCGTAACAGTTGTATGTACTAATGTTTACGGTTGTTCCGATACCGCAACTATTACGGTTGTCATTAACCAGGGAACTTCGGTGCAGGAAGTGAATCAAAATGATTTTCGAATTTTTACTAGGTCAAAAAATATGAATATCATTTTTTCAACCCCAACCAATGTTCCCTTAAAATCGGAATTGTACAATCTTGAAGGAAAATTGCTGCTTACAAATACATTGGCCTCTTCTATCACCTCTATTGACTTACACCATCTTTCTGCAGGAATTTACATTGTGGCAATTAAAGGGCGTGAAAATATTTTCTCGCGCAGGATAATCCTTACCCAATAATCTCTCTTGGGTTTCATCTTATTGATTTGTTTCTTTTTTTGAAAGAAGAAATACATTTGATCTATGAACTTTACCATTACTGATAAGTCGCTCACTTTAGATGATTTGCGAACCTTTCTCTCCTCCAAAGAAAAGATTGAGTTAAGTACAGGGGTCAAAAGAAAAATTGAATCGAACCGAAAATTTTTAGAAAAGAAGATTGCCGAACCGGGTGCGCGGTATTACGGCATCAACACCGGCTTTGGCGCTCTGTGCGATGTTGAAATCCCGGAAGGGCAACTAGAACAATTACAGGAAAACCTAGTAATGAGCCACGCCTGTGGTATGGGCGATGAAGTAAAACACGAAGTGGTGAAGCTGATGCTGCTGCTGAAAATAAAAGGGCTTTCACTTGGTTATTCAGGTGTTTCATTAGAAACTGTTGAGCAATTAGTGGCCTTATATAATAATGAGATTTTGCCTGTAATATGGGAAGTTGGTTCATTAGGAGCATCGGGTGATTTGGCTCCACTGGCTCACCTCAGTCTGCCGCTTATTGGAATGGGAAGTGTGCGCTATAAAAATGAAAAGCGCGATTCTGCAAGTGTATTGAAAGAAACAGGTCTTTCGCCTATCCGCTTGAAAGCAAAGGAAGGCTTAGCACTTTTGAACGGCACGCAGTTTATGAGTGCTTGGGGATGTTACTCACTGATAGAAGCAGAGCGGGTAGAAAAATTAGCAGATTTTACAGCTGCTGTTTCGGTAGATGCTTTTGATGCACAGACTAATCCTTTTCATCCGGCTATTCAGAAAGTGCGTAACCATAAAGGGCAAATTGAAAGCGCAGAAAATGTGCTGAAATTTTTAGAAGGCAGCGAAATTGCGAAACAACAAAAGGAGAATATTCAGGATCCATATTCATTCCGTTGTGTGCCACAGGTACATGGTGCAGTAAAATATGCCATTGCTCAGGTCCGTGATGTTTTTGAGCGGGAGATAAATGCAGTTACAGATAATCCTCTCATCTTCGAAGAAGAAAATTTAATTCTCAGCGGAGGAAATTTTCATGGTGAGCCATTAGCTATTGCCTTGGACTATTTGGGAATTGCAATGAGCGAACTGGCAAGTATTTCTGAGCGAAGAATTTTTCAGCTTATTTCAGGCAAAAGAAACCTTCCGAAGTTTTTGGTAGAGGATTCGGGACTGAATTCAGGTATGATGATTCCACAATATACAGCCGCCTCAATAGTCTCGATGAATAAACAACTGGCTACCCCAGCCAGCGTAGATACTATTACCTCCAGCGATGGGCAGGAAGATCATGTCAGC
Organism: Bacteroidota bacterium; assembly: GCA_040387015.1. GTDB lineage: Bacteria > Bacteroidota > Bacteroidia > Chitinophagales > LD1 > Bog-950. The sequence continues at coordinate 9,173 of JAZKEP010000035.1, read as the reverse complement.
ATGGGTGCCAACGCTGCTGTGAAAACCTACAAGATTGTTTACAACATTGAAAAAGTTCTTGCCATTGAATTTATGACAGCTATGCAAGCACTTGATTTCCGTAAGCCTTTAAAAAGCTCACCGCTCATCGAAAAAGTAAAAACAGATTACAGAAAAATTGTTCCGTTTTATGAAAAAGACCGGGTCATCTATGACGATATTCAGGTAACCGTAGATTTTATGCGGGAAATAAAATTGTGATTACCCATTTGTTAGAGATAATGCTTTTTTATCGATTCAAGGTGATGCCCATTATGGTAAATGGTAAAGTAAGCCAACTCACGTATAGTCAGCAAACCAAGAATTGGATGTGAAATTTGATACTGATCTAATTGTTCATCGCTCCATTTTTCATTCACTGCTTTTATCAATTTTTCTCCTTCAGTATTTAATTTAGAAGTGAGCTTTTCTTTCTGATAGCTAGCCTTCTTTGGTAAATACACCCCGCTGGCTTGTGCACCACCTTCTAGTTTCTTGTGGTAATTATCTACAATCTTAGTATAGCCATGTGAAGTACGGTTCGGTTTTCCATAAAGCACAACATGTAGAAATTTAGGCAAAGTAAAAGCCAGTGAAGTCATTTTAGTGGCGCGCACCAAATGAGCAATGTTTTCGGCCGGTGTCCATTTATCGGCTTTGGGAATATTGAAGCCCTCATCACTTACTGATTTGCCTACAACACAAAGCGAATTAAAACTTTCACCCAACTCTGTAATAATTTGCTCCTTGGACTTTATCATGATGTTAAGTTAAGCATTCTCCAAAACTTGCGAGCAACATTTCCACAACTCGTCTGCAGTTAAATCCCAACTGAATTTTTTAATCTGTATTCTTCCTTTTTGTATTAACGAATTTCTGAGAGAAGAATCTTCAACGATTGTCTTCATGGCCGAAGAAATTTCATTCACTGAATTCGGATTCACTAGCAGCGCTGCATTACCGGCAACTTCCGGCATGGAAGTAACATTCGAAGTAATCACCGGAACATCACAATTCATTGCTTCAACAATAGGAATTCCGAATCCTTCGAATAGAGAAGCATAAACCGCAGCAAATGCAGAAGCCACAATCTTGCCCAATTCAGCGGGAGATACATGACCGAGAAACTTCACTTCATTTTTAAACCTCATAGAGGAATGTACTTCTTCCACTTCTGAAAAATCCCATGCTTTTCTTCCCACAATCAGTAATTGGAAGTCGGAATTTGTTTGCGCTATAAATTGTTCAAAACCCAAAAGAAGGTTCCTGACATTTTTACGCGGATGAATAGAGCCGACAAAAATAAAGTAAGGTTTACTACCTGAATATTTCGCCTTCACTCTTTCTTTCGCCACTTCGCTTAGAGGTTTGTAAACCTCTTTAGCTCCATTGTAAACCACATCAATCTTTTCCGGTGAAATGTGATACTGTTTTACGATGTCTGACTTCGAAAATTCCGAAACGGTGGCTATGCGTTTTGCCTTTTGAGTATAGCGAGGCATAAAATATTGATAATACTTTCTTGTCAGAAATGGAACATGTTCTTTAAAATGTTCAAATGCCAAATCATGCACTACCAAAATCTGTGGAACATCCGTTCTTAGACATCCGTAACCATCCGTAGAGAGGAATAAATCGGATTTATTTTTGTTTAGCCAACTGGCCACTGCAATTTCGAACCACCAAAACCATAGAAAGGGATGGCGTGCAGGTGGAAAAAGAACAACAGGCTTCACATTTTTCGAAAAAATAAATTCATCATCAAATTTTCGATCGAACAGAAAGTAAAAATCAATTTCGGGGTGTGCTTGTGTAATGCGCTTAAGCGACTCATAGGTAAACAGGCCAATACCTTCCAATTTATTTTTAATAAGGAAACGGGTGTTGACCGCTATTGCCTTTCTTTTGATCACAAGAACCTTTTAGCAATAATATTACTTTTAAACGTTGTAGTTCACGATGCGAAAAAAATTTGCCACCAATCTCATTTTTCTTTTTGCCGCTAATCTTCTGGTAAAACCATTTTGGATTTTTGGAATTGACCGGGTCGTTCAAAACCGTGTTGGCCCTGAGGTCTACGGAACTTATTTCGCTGTTTTTAATTATTCGTTTCTCCTTTCTGTTCTTCTAGATTTCGGCATCAATAATTTTAATAACCGTGCCGTTTCGCGTAATAATCAACGCGCGGGTGAATATTTATTGAATCTGACCGTGCTGAAGATATTCCTCGGCTTTCTCTATTTCACTTTTACTTTCCTTTCTGCTCTTTCAACAGGTTATAGCGAATTGCAGATGAAGATGCTTTTGTTTTTAGCACTCAATCAAATTTTGCTCTCTGCCATTTTATATTTCAGAAGCAATATTGCTGCGCTGCAACTTTTCAAAACAGATTCTGTCCTTTCTGTAATGGATCGTTTGCTCACTATTGGTTTCTGCTCAGTGTTGATGTATTCATCTTTGGCTAAAGATTCCTTCAACATTCTCTGGTTCATTTATGCGCAAACACTTGCCTTATTCATCACGGCACTAATTGCAGGTTGGATTATAGCAGGAAAAACCGTTTTGAAACTCACCTTCTGGAAATTCAAATTCGCAAAATTGATTTTACTGAAATCTATGCCTTTCGCGTTATTGGCTCTGCTTATGGGAATTTATTACCGAATAGATGCAGTGATGATAGAACGTATGCTGCCCAATGGTGCTCATGAAGCCGGAGTTTATGCAGCATCCTTTCGCCTGTTAGATGCGTTAAACATGTTTGGTTATCTTTTCGCTACCCTCTTACTACCAATGTTTGCAGGCATGATTCGTAGGAAAGAGAAGGTGAATGAGCTGGTAAAATTCAGTTCGGAGCTAATGTTTGTTATGGCCATAGTCGGTGGTGTGAGCTGTTATTTTTTCCGCACTGAAATTATGGCATTGCTTTACCGGGATTCTAATACGTATTGGGCTAAGATATTCGGCTGGCTTATGCTGAATTTTATTCCCATGAGCTGCATTTACATTTTCGGCACCCTTTTGACCGCGAAAGGAAGTTTGAAAATTCTGAACCTTATTGCACTTGGGGGGGTGATGATTAATGTCGCTTTGAATTTATTTCTTATTCCCGGTTATGGTGCTTTCGGTGCAACTATTGCGACACTAATTACGCAATTGTTTGCGGCAATAGTTCATATTATCACAGCCAGTAAGCAATTCAATTTAAAGTTCGAGTTAAAAGATGTACTGAGGCTTACTGTTTTCGTTTTGTTTTGTGTAGCAGCTTTTTCCCTAATCAAGATGTTGCCCCTGCATTGGCTGTTAAATTTCTTATTGTCTACAATGGCTTGTTTTGTCATAGCCATGCTAGCTGGTTTCTTCCCTATACAGCAATTTTTCTCGCTCTTAAAATCAAAAAACGCTTCATAAATTATTTTAGTTTTACATCCTTCAAAAATCCCAAATGGATAAAGAATTTAATCTTATTGCAGCCATCCGTATTATTTTAAAATGGAGGAACTATATCCTAGCTTTGACGATTTCCTCAGCTGTAGTGGCTGCAATGTTTACACTATTTGTAATGGATGAATGGTATCTTTCTTATTCTACTTTTTATCCGGTTAATCAGGCAAAATCAGACCCTTCTGCCATTTTTGGGACAGAGACTATGGATTATTATGGTGGAAAATCAGATGTTAATCGAGCTATCACAATGGCAAATTCAGTATCGGTAATAGACTTTATAATTGACTCTTTTAAATTGGCTGAACACTATGAAATAAGTAAAGAGAAAAAGTATTGGAGAACGATTGTTCGGAAAAAATTTGAAAAAAAATATGAAGCTATCAAAACAGAGCGTGATGCTGTGCAGGTTTCATTTTACGACACCGATCCTAAAGTAGCGGCATCAGTGGTGAATGCGGTTGTCCGTAAAGTGGATGAACTCAATAAACTAAATGTAATTGCTGCTAAAAGGAAAACATTTGAAGCAATAGGAGGAAAAATAGCAGGCATACAGGCAGATATAAATACATACATTGATACGCTTTCGTCATTAGGTGAAAAGTATAGAATAAAAGTTTCATCTGGTGCTGATGGAACTTCAATAGTTGACGGCAGTGATTATAAAGCAGTGCAGATTTATAAAACGATTTTATCGAAGCAGAATAATGCAACCCGTGAGTACAATAACCTTGTAAATATCAAAGGACAAATGGAAATTTCTTTACAGAACAGCGAAACATCGCTATATGTATTAGAAGTAGCATATCCCTCTGACAGAAGAGAGAAGCCGGTACGATCCTTAGTTGTTCTTATTACTGTTTTAATCACGGGTTTTGTATCGCTGCTAGGTGTATTGCTGATAGAACAAATTCGCGACATTAAATCCCAATTGTAAAATTGAATCGATCGATTGACAAGTTAGAGTCAGGTGCTTTTGCATTTCTCGGAACTGCAACGATCGTTTCCGTACTCGCTGCTTTTAAAACCGAATTGTATTACCTTGCTCTTATTCCCTTTGGGTTGATGATAGCGTATTTGGCTGTTGTTAATTTTAAACTGCTTTATTTCTTTCTTCTTACTACTATTCCTTTTTCCATCGAATATTCTTTTTCCGGTTCCCTTGGCACCGATTTGCCAGACGAACCGTTGATGATCGGGTTAATGTTTGTCACAATTATTTTTGTTTTTACTAATTACAAATCACTCCCTACTGGTTTCTTTGGTAACTTACTGATTGTTTTGCTTTGTATACACCTATTCTGGATTTTTATTAGTGCTGTAAGTTCTGTAAACGTTCTGGTATCTCTCAAACATTTTTTGGCTAAAACGTGGTACGTAACTACATTTTGCCTCCTCACCGCAATTTTGATAAAAACAAAAGATGATTTAAAAGCGGCTTTCTGGTGCGTTTTTATTCCTATGACCGTTATGATTATACAGGTTATTATTCGTCATGGTTTGAAAAATTTTTCTTTTGATGAAATTAATGAACCCATGATGCCTTTTTTTAGAAATCATGTGAACTATGCTGCGATTGTATCCATTGTTTTCCCTCTTATTTTATTAGCAAGAACCTGGTACGGAAAAGGCACTTTCAAAAGAAGGGTTCTGAATTTTTCGGTCCTTCTTTATATAGTTGCCATTTATCTTTCCTATACGCGTACTTGCTACATTGCTCTCTTAATGCTTTTGCCGGTTTATTTTGTAATCCGTTTTAAAATGATGAAGCCTGCTGTGTTAATTGCTGCCATTGGTGCAATCATTTGCATTGGGTATCTTTTTACAAACAACAACTATCTTAAGTACGCACCCGAGTTTGAAGAAACAATCATTCATGATGAATTCGGACAACATCTCTCTTCTACGTTTGAAGGAAAAGATGTGAGCAGCATGGAGCGGGTGTACCGTTGGGTAGCTGCTACACGAATGTTTAAAGCTCATCCATGGATGGGTTTTGGCCCTGGAAATTTTTATCCGCATTACAAAAGTTACACTCTGGCAAGTTTTGAAACGTATGTCAGTGATAATCCCGAACGCTCAAGCACACATAACTACGCCCTGATGCTGCTTACAGAACAGGGAACCATTGGCCTATCCATTTTTATTTTACTTACGGTTGTAATTTTTGCTTATGGGGAAAGAATTTACCACCAAGCCAAAGGCGTGCAGAATAAAAGAATCGTGATGGCACTTTTACTAATGCTGACTATGGTTTTTGTAAACTTAACCCTAAGCGACATGCTAGAGTCTGATAAGGTGGGTCCTTTCTTTTTTATAGGCATCGCCCTACTTGCAACAATGGATATTCGCAACCGCTCACTTGAAGCGAAGGGTGAGTAAAGTGATGTCGTCATCAAAATCCATATCCTGCTTAAAAGCAATTACATTATCAATCAACTTCGTATTGAATTCATCTAAAGGAAGTTGGCAGTGGGTATTTAAGAAATCAATAATCCCTTCTGTTTCAAACAACTTTCCATCGTTGTTCGTGGCTTCCGAAAGCCCATCGGTATAATTGACCAGGACTGAATTGGGTTCAATTTTTACTTCTCCATAATCAATGGATGGAAGCGTTTCGAACATGCCCAAAATGGTACAGCCATGTTCAAGTAGCTGGTTATTGCCAGCCGAATAAAGAATGGAGGGATTATGGCCTGCATTGATATAGGTAAGCATTCTCGTACTGTAATTGTATACAGCCATAAAGAGTGTGATAAATTTCTCCCCTTTGGTTATCTCCAATACTTTTCTGTTCAGCAAATCAATAAACTCTTTTAGTGAATAACCATGCAGTAGGAGTGTTCGCAAATTTGCCTGAAAATTTGCCATCAGGATAGCAGCCGGAATTCCTTTTCCTGAAATATCGCTCACGCAGAATGCAATTTCATTGTCATTTATTTCAATAAAATCATAATAATCCCCTCCAATATTCTTGTGTGGTTTGTAAAATGCGGAAGCCTCAATTTTTTCATTATTCGGAAGACTTGAAGGCACCAGCATATTCTGCATGTCAGCAGCCAGCTTCAACTCTTTCTGCATTACTAACTGATCAATCTGGCTTTTGACCAATTTTTTATTCTCCTGTGCAAATACAAGAACGTTTGTAATGGTTTGAATAAACTTCAGCTTTTCATCATTGGTATCGCTTTGTTCACTACCAAATGAGCCAATAAGTGCGTAACCGATTGGTTCTTTCTTGTGCACTACCGGAATCAAAAATTCAAAACCTTTCAGCACTTCATCTTTGATAGCAGCTACAGGTGTCGTAAAAGTGAATAGAGAAAACTTAAGTTCCACATCATAGTTTAAAATGCTGCCCGGCAAATCTCCCGGAGTTATACATATCCAATTGCCATCTACTTCCTTTGTGAACAATGCCAGTAACTTTACTCCCAGTTGAGCGTGAAGAATATTTTCGTAGATACGCGCAAGCGCTGTAATAGGCATGTTGCTGTTCACCGCACGGGTAATATCCAACAATGAATCTATTTGCAGTTGTTTAATAGATAACAACCTTTCGATTGAACCCAGGCGTTTTTTAAAAAAACTTAATTCCGAAAATTCTTCCTCTGCCACACAGTAAAATTATAAAACTGAATTTATCAATTATGGAAAATAAAAGCTGCTAATAAACAATTAGTCCAACTGACCTTTAACATCTAATGCATCACGCAAACCATTACCCACCAAATTAAACGCAAGAACCAACAGCATAATTGCCAAACCAGGAAAGAGTGCGAGATAAGCTTTGTTAGTATCAATAAAATCTTTGTACTCATTCAGCATACTGCCCCAACTTGGTGCGGGGGGTTGAATACCAAGACCGATATAACTCAAACCGCTTTCTACCAGAATAGCACTAGCAAAATTGGAGCAGGCGACAACAATGACAGGACCGAGGATGTTGGGCAGTATATGCAGAAAAATGATTCTACCGTTGCCATAACCCAAACTTTTTGCTGCGCTTACAAATTCCAGTTCCCGGATAGAAAGGAACTGCCCCCGAACAATTCGCGCCACTTCTACCCACATAGTTAGACCTACCGCAATAAAAATCAGCACTAGTTTATTCTCAATCAAACTACCGGCACTGATGTATAATCCCATTGCCAAAAGCAGAGTAGGAATACTCCAAAAAACATTGATCACCCACATAATAGATTCGTCAATCCAGCCTCTGAAGTAGCCTGCCAATGCTCCAAGAAAAATCCCTATCAGAAGCGAAATGCCCACAGAAATCAACCCAACTGATAGAGAAACCCGCACACCAATTATCAAACGTGAAAGAATATCCCTGCCGAATTTGTCTGTGCCAAGCCAAAACCGCTTTTCAACTATTTGGCATTGGTCAACCAGGGTTTTTCTTTCCCCCGGTTTTAAATTTTTAAAATCACTTCCTAGAATTTCGAGGTAAGAAAGTTTTCGTTCTTCTGTCTTAAAACTTCGTCCTCTATATTCTGTAAAGGCAAAAGAATCTGTTTCAAACTTGAAACTAGAAATAGGAATCGGTTCATAGTTTTTAGTAAAACCGCTGAAAAGACATTCAAGAAAACTATTCTTCTCGGCACCATCTCTTTTGACTTTAAGAACAGAAATTTTAAATCCAGGAGAATGGGTTTCTAATTGAAGAATTTGTTCATTGCCCGAAGGAGAGTTATCAGGAGCAGCAAGGTACGCGAAAACCGATAGAAACACAGCAAACACAATTACACCTAAACCAAACATAGCACTCTTATTACGCTTTAGTCTGCGCCACGCTTTTTGGTTAAGGGAAGTACTTGTAAATTCTTTGGCCATTTATTTAACCGCTCTGTCTTTCCACTTATATTTTCCTGTAAGGCTTAGCAAGCCAATGATGATTACATAAAGCACATGAAAAAATTCGATGATAGGTAAAAGTAGCAACAAAACAATCTTGTGAAAGAAGATTGCAACGGGGATACTGAACAGAAAATCTGCAACCAGTTTAGTGCCACCTACTACCGCTAAAGGCAACCAACTAAACTCAGAAATAGGAAAAGCAAAAAGGGCTGTTACTACAACCAGTAAATTGAAGAAATATGCAAAATAGAGAATAGCGGTCACCCTCCAGTTTGTAAAGTGAGTTGATTTTGAAATCCAACGGATACGTTGTGAGATAAATTTTCCAATACCCTTCTCGGGCTTAGTAAAAACACAAGCATCGAAATTTTTTATGAAACCGATAGAATTCGGATGAAGCTCTTTTATCTTGTGCATCAGAAAGACATCATCACCTGTAGCTACATCGTGGTTCCCTTTAAAACCTTCTACATCTAAAAACGTTTTCTTTTCATACATCAAATTAGCGCCATTGCACATGGTAGGAAAATTATTCCGAATAGTAGCTGCCGTAATTCCCAACAAATTTATCACATCTAACTGCTGAAAAATCTGTAAAGGAAACAAGGCAGGCTTCACCATAACCGGTGCTGTCACTAATTTAAATTCATTCGCAATGTAAAAATCTACCATCGTGCGAATCCAACTCTCTTGAGAAACACAATCTCCATCAGTAGTAATAATCAATTCTCCTTTTGCATTTTTAATTCCAAGAGCAATTGCTTTTTTCTTGTTGGGTAAGTATTCCCCCGGATTGCCCAAGTATTGCATGAGGTTAAGCACCTTCAAATTCGGCTGAGTGAATTCCTGAA
>JAZKEP010000034.1:29684-35609 GCA_040387015.1 Bacteroidota bacterium | reverse complement strand
GATTCAAAAGGAAGAATGTGGAAGGATTGCCCTGCAGACGGTGTGGTTGGTGACAAAGGAATTTATTCATCGGTAGATGACATGCTGAAATGGGATAATGCACTTCGCACCGGCTTAATTGTATCCAAAGAAACTTTGAACGAAGCATACAAGCCGCAGAGTTTAGACCGTTACTCCTTTGCAAAAGACCGCACGAAAAATTATGGCTATGGATGGCGAATGTCGAAACAGCCTGATAAGAGTTATCTCATTTACCACAATGGCTTCTGGCACGGAAGCAATAATGTTTTTGCCCGCGATTTAAATAATGGTTTTACTGTTATTGTGTTGGGTAATAAATCCAATCACTCCAATTACTGGACACAGCCTGTTTGGAGAGCGCTGGGGCAAATGAAAAATTTAGAAGGCGAAGAAGAATTGCCTTAGGTTCATAACACCTACTTTCTAAACTCATATTTCCGATTATTTTCCGACCGTGAAAAAAATAATTGCGGTTATAAGTGTTATTGTTTTAGCCACTGCTGTTTTCTTTTTCTTTCAGAAAAAAATAAGTAAGAAAATATTCAGGAAGAAGGCAGTTGTTCAGTCTAATGACACTTCGAACATTTACTATAAACAGATTTATAACCGTCTTGATACCTATTTTACTAACCGCAGTATTAAAAGCGGATTTAGTGGTAGTGTGCTGATTTCGGTAAGAGGAAATCCGGTTTATGAAAAGTGTTTTGGTTATTGTGATTACCGGAACAAGGATTTGTTGAGCGATACGAATTCCTTTCAACTTGCTTCTGTTTCAAAAACATTTACGGCCACTGCTGTGTTGTGGTGCATAGAACAAGGTTTACTATCCCTTGAAGATTCACTTCAAAAATTCTTTCCTCAACTTCCTTATAGAGGAATTCGTGTGAAAGATTTATTGTGTCATCGCTCCGGGCTGGCTAACTATCTTTATTTCTGTTCGGGCAAATGCGGCAAGAAAGAATATCTCACGAATCAACAGGTGCTTGATATAATGACGAAACAGAAGCCGTCTATGTATGCCCTTCCCAACCGCAAGTTCGAATATTGCAACACCAATTATCTGCTGCTTGCTTCAATTGTAGAAAGCGTTTCGCATAAGAGGTTTAAAGAATTTATGCATGAAACTTTCTTTGAGCCCTTGGGCATGGCTCATACTTTTGTTTATGATTATGCCGACAGCACCGACCGCAAAATTGCTATCAGCTATAATTCGAAATGGCAAATTCAATATGATGATTGTTTTGACGGTGTGGTGGGTGACAAAGGGATTTACTCCACCGTGCACGATATGTTTTTGTGGGATAAAGCATTTTATGAGGGCCGCCTTCTTTCGCAGGAAATGATGAAAGAGGCCTATGCCCCCCGTAGTTTTGAAAGACCCGGCAAGCGAAATTATGGTTACGGCTGGCGATTGATGCAACAGGCCGACAGCAGCTACTTAGTTTATCACAATGGGTGGTGGCATGGGAACAACACCGTTTTCTATCGCAATATTCAGGACACCACATCGATTATCATTCTCTCCAATAAATTCAATCGTTCGGTTTATAAAATTCAGCCGGTGTTTGATATTTTGTATGGCAGACGAAGCGATAGCGCAGGATTTGAAGATGAGTAGCCTACGCTATCTCTTTAATCACATACTCTTTTTCGTGCAACTCAAATTTCTCTCCTGCTTTTTTACTTATCATCAATTGACCAATGGGAGAGAAAGAAGAAATGGTCTGATACTTCTCTCCGTTCATCGTTACAGCTCCGATACTCACCCCTACATAAAATTTTCCGAGGTTGGTGATAACCATACTGCCCTGTTGCACCGATTCACTTGAATCATTTTGCAAAATTGAAAGGAGGCGATTTCTATCTTCTGCTAATTTACTGAGCAAGGCAGTGCCTTTTTCAATTTCCTGCGTCATCATTTCGCGAGTGGTTTCAAACTTATCGCCTGCGCTGCTTTTAGTTTCTTCTTTCTGTGCCGCGCGTGCTTCATCTATAGCTTGTTGAGCAGAAGCCATACTGGCATCCAATTTTTCGATACACAACTGATGAAGCTGCTGCTTAAGAGTTTTCATTTTTTACTTTGTGGCGCTAAACTATTCATACATCCGTTAATGAAGACTTATTATCTGCTTCTAATTTTCTCACTCTCGCTGTTCATGTCATCCTGCTCCTATTACTTCGGCAGCAGTTGGAGAATAAAGCCCGATAAACACACACTACTTCAGGACGAGAAAATTATTCCCGTTTCGCAGCGTATTGATACCGGTAACCAATTGGTTAAGAATTGGGCCGCAAAGAATTTACCCGACTGGAAAACCGAAGGAAAGGTAGCCGCCCCGCGTGTAATTCTCGGAAAACTATTAACCCATACCGATATTGAAAAAGTAAATCAATATCTGGCAGATAAAAAACCCTGGGGCACGAATGGTACTGACTGGGCTTTCAATCCGCATGGCGATTATGATTTTAGTGAGGTGCCGCTCGTTACCATGCTTTATTTGTTTGGCGATAAGCCCGAACTGCTTTATTCCGCCACGAAAGAAAACCTGCTGAACAATTTACTTACACACAGCGGCAACAAAACGCATGAACGAACGCCCCGCATGCTGGGCCTGATGCGCGAAACCGAAAACCATATACTGATGGGCGAAACTTCGCGCTATCTTAAAAACCAATGGCTGCAGGAGCATGGCGATACTTCGTGGCGGTACGATAACCAGCGAAACGGTTTAAACGGCTGGTGGATGGCTTGCCTGAATCAAAAACTGGAGCGTGGTTTTTTTGAATTCAATGCCAACCCGTATGCAGGTTACTCGCTAACCGCACTGCTTACTTTTTATACGTATTGCCATACTAAAGAAGTGAAAGAAAAATGCGGAGCTGTTTTGAATGATGTATTCGCGCGCTATGCCCAGGGCAGTTTACAACAGCGCAGGTATCCGCCTTTTAGAAGAAGGATGGAGCGGGCGTCAAGAGAAAATTTTTCGGATGACCCGGTTACCTCTATTGTGCAGACCCTGTTAGCTAAGCAGCGAAAACATGCTTCGGTTGTTCCATCTAAAGAGCATCAACATCATGCACTGCTGACGCTGCTTTCAACTTATCAATTGCCCGATTCAACGGTTGATTTACTGGATGGAAAAAAGGAGCCCTTTTACAAACAAGCGGGACACGGCTATCGTTCCTGCCCCGAAATTTACAGTGGTAATGCTGACTATGTTTTGAGCGCGGGCGGTGCGCAGCGCGGAAGAATATCTCAAATTTCTGCCCGCCCGATTGTTTTGTTTTTAAACGATTCGGCTGCTGAACTAAAGCAGTGTTTTCATATTCCCGGTAAAGGAAAAATGAAACACTGGAACATGAGCGGAGTGTATAAGCAGTTTGCCTGTGGCCATCATCCGGTGGTTATTCCACCGCAGTATAAACCGGAGTATGAAGAAGGCGGATGGATGTGTTTTAGGCCTTATGCTTCAAAGAAATTTTTTGTGCTGGTTTATAACGCTGCTGATTATGGGTTGCTTGCTGTGATACCGGAAAGTATAAGCAGCCCCCAAAACCTGGTTAGACTTGCAATAGCACTAAATGCTTCCGGTGATTTGAAACAACACGCCATACTTCCTTTTGCCGAACCCTTAAAAATTCGTTACCAACTTAATGCACCTAAGAACAAGTGGGTGATAGAATCAGTAAATGGCGAAGAGCAGAACAGGAAAGTAGATAGATGGGCGTATTAAATTACTGCCTAACACAGTTAGCTGTGCAGTTATCAATATCACCGTTATCATCTACCGAATAAATAATGGTGATGTTATTATAGTTAGCCGAAAGGTTGCCGTTGCCGTTAACTATAAACCCGCTATCGAGTTGCAAGGGAATATTAAAATTGAGACCACTGATAAGCGCGGTGGCATTAACCTTAGGGCGGAAATCGCCCAGGTTATTTAATATAATGTTTTGGGGGCCGTCAGCAGTAATGCCAAAGGTATAGTTATAGGTGCCCGATGTGCAGGTTTCATTTACACTGAAATTGCCGGCATAATCAGCGCTGGTAATTGCCCGCACTACCATGGTTGATGTTGCTGTATGGCTACCCAAAGCATTGGTGGCTATAAGACTTACCGTATACGTTCCGGTATTAGCATAGCTGTGTAAAGGCGATTGGTCGGTAGAGGTTTGTCCATCGCCAAAGTTCCAGGCATAGGAAGTGGCCAAAGCCGAGCAGTTGGTTAAAGTAACTTCAATGCCGGCCGGCACCGTATCGTTACTCAGTTGAAAGCAGGCAACCGGAAGCCCCGAACAGGCGGCACAACTTCCTCCACAATCAACGCCTGTTTCCGTTCCGTTTTTTACACCATCGGTGCAGGTTTCTTTCGCTTCTTTCTTACAGCCGCTGATAAGCGTAACTGAAAACAGCATAACTAAAAGTGTGCTGTATAAAATGGCTTTGTTTTTCATGTTTAGGGGGTTATAGTTTTTTACCAATCATCCTTTTGCGCGGCATTTGCTTTTGAAACTGCGTTTGTAAAGGATAAAACAAGTGCTTTCATTTTTTCATCCACATTATCCATTACACTTTTTTTGCCGTTGCCGGGCAACGTTAATTCCTCTAAACCACTGTTCACTGTTTTCATTGGTGTACTTTGCATAAGCGCGAACACCTCTCCCCAATAGGTAAAATTTTCGAAAGTGTATCGCAGCCTTCCATCTTTAAACTGAACGGTGAGTTTAAAATTCAGTTTGCCGTTTTGGTATGAATAAGGGCCGCTGCTTTTTTTATCCAGAAGGATTGTTCCCGAACCTGTAATTGAATTAAAGTCCTTGTCATCTAACTGCACCATGTTATCAGAAGATTTCAGCGTTTTAAGAATCCACGATTTAGCCCTGGCATACAACTCTTCCTTGGCAACGCTATCATCCTTTACCACCCCTTGGTAAGCAATCAAACCGGTTGAAGTATCGCGCGGTATTGCGGTTTGTGCCAATGAACTTTTAGCAATCATGGTCAGCAGCAGCAGGTTGAATAAGATGGCTTGGGTTTTCATAGCGATAGACTTTACACCACCAAAAGTAATTATGGTTTTAATAAAACCGGAAAAAGATGCTGCCGTTAATCGTGTGGAAATGATATTCTTCAAAGCCGTTAAACCTTAGTAGAAATAAAGGCCCCGATTAATAAACCTTATGGTAAAATGAAGGCAATGACTTCTACTAGAGTTTCACGCAATCAACGACAATATTGAATTATTACCTGTTGGCTCATTTGGAGTGGTATTGAGGTTTCCATCATTCCATATGCATCTCCACCCCATAGCGTAAGCAAATGGTCCTTCTGAACCTTCATAAGGTTCATTTTTAGGATAGTCAAATTTATTATACTACGATTTAAAGCAAAAATGCAAAGGGCGGAAGATGAATGCAAAATCGTTGCTGTCATTTTTCAAACCGGTGAACGATTGAACCCCAATAGGCCAAATTTACTGCTTGCACCGATAAGATAGCCCTCCATGGTTGTTATTTCTGGTTTCAGATAAATGATTTATGGTTCCAAGCAAATGATTTATGGTTCCAAGAAAATGTTTTATGGTTCCATGAAAATGTTTTATGGTTTCATGAGAAGAATTTCTTGTTTTAAGGATATATTTTATGATTTCGTGGAAATTAGGTGGATGGACCTGGGCGCGCCGGGCCCGCCCAAAGGCGATGTGCGCTTCTGGAGAAAGCGACGAGCCGGCCATGGAGGCCTTCAGATGCAAAAATTAATGAGGTGGCGAACAGTGTTAGTTGCTTGGAGCTGAAGCCCACCTGAATAGGGAGCATAAAAACTAAATGATAAAGAAAATAAAAGTATTTAAATTTGAGATATTAATATTTTCACTTAATACCTCTCTGAATGAATTATTCGAG
>JAZKEP010000034.1:21336-29674 GCA_040387015.1 Bacteroidota bacterium | reverse complement strand
AAATGTTTTATGATTTCATGGAAATATTTTATTGTTTCGTAGAATAAATTTCTATTTTCATGGAAATTTATTCCATTTATTCTTTATAACCATAGTATCTATTCATGAAACCTTGAATAACTTCTTTAAAATAATAACACATATCCTTAAAATCAGAAATTATTTCCATGAAACCATAAATCATTTCTCCAAAACCATTAATCTTATCTTCAAAATAAAAATAACAGGTCATGAAAATACCCGCTAATCAGGCAAAAAAGCAAGTGCATATTGGTGACTATCTTAAAAAAGCCATTAAAAAACGAGGAATAGGCCTAAAAGAACTGGAAAATTCCTGGGGAATAAAGGCCAGCACCGTCTATAACATATACAATAGCCCCGACTTACGGATGAAGGAGTTGCTTTACTTTAGTGAAATATTGAAAGAAGACCTTCTTCTTTTATACACCAACCCTATGGCCGAGCCCCTGGTGAAAGTTTCCGAACTGGAAGCCGTGCAAGCGCAATTGGCCGAAAGCCAAATGCAAAAGGAGGCGCAGGAAAAGGAAAATGAAAAGCTGCGGATTGAAAATGAGCTGTTGAAGCAGGTGGTGTTTAGCCGGCAAGCCGGAAGTTAAAGACAAGTCTTTTTAGCAATAGGCAAAATTTCATTCCTTCATCTATAACCAAACAACAACATGAAAAACTTAAAAACAACAATTATTACCGCCCTGCTATTGCTGGCCATTGTAAGCGGTGCAGTGGCGCAGGAGAAGTATGATTTTGCAGTGGTAAGCTATACTTTACTGCCAAAGAAAGTACGCATATCCATCAACGGTGAATTTACTGCCAAAGGCGGAGAGGGCTCAAAGGATTTGTACGACTTTTCACCTGTGCTGCGCGAAGTAGCCGACATGCAGGAAAAAGGCTGGGAGGTATTTAATACTTATGGAATGGAGGGTGCAAGCCTTGTTTTTATTTTGCGGAAGAAGAAACAATAACCAGTTCATAGCTAAGCATTTTGGCTAAAGCCCACCGGCTGTTATTTCATTGCCGTTGACTTAAGCCAACGGCAATGATGAAGAGGCAACCCGGCTTTAGCCGAAAGACAAAACTTTATTTTCATCATCTAAAACATAACAAAATGAAAACAACAATTATTACCCTGCTACTACTGGCGGCAACAAGCGCGCTGGTGGCGCAGGAGAAGTATGAGTATGCAATTTTGAGAAGCACAGCAGGATTTTCCGCTGTCATATTTACAACTTCCGATAACCAGGAGGTTATTTCAACTAAGCCAAAGGAAAATGAAAAAGAGCTTATTAAAAAAGCGAATGAATTATCGCAACAAGGCTGGGAAGTGTTTAATACTACCGATGCGGGGTCAGGTATCGATTTTATTAAAACCTTTTATTTAAGAAAGAAGAAACAATAACCGTAGATAGTAAAAACCGGTTACAATAACCCGCTTACAATCTTATCTATAGTTAAGCCTTCGGCCTCTGCTTTGTAGTTTTTGTAAACACGGTGGCGCATAATAGGCAATGCCACTGCCTGTACATCTTCAATATCGGGCGAGTATTTACCACGGATGGCAGCATGACACTTGGCACCCAGCACTAAGTACTGCGAAGCACGCGGCCCGGCACCCCAGCTAACGTAATTATTAATCGCGGCAGGCGAACCGTTCAGGTTGGGGCGGGTGTTGTGCACCAGCTTTACCGCATATTCCAACACGTTATCGGCAATCGGTATTCTGCGAATCAATTGCTGGAAATAAAGAATTTCCTGAGCCGTCATTTTTTTACTTACGGTTGCTTTACTTCCGGTAGTGGTGCTTTTTACCACTTGTATTTCTTCTTCGTAGGTGGGGTAATCCAGGTTGATAGAGAACATGAAGCGGTCGAGCTGTGCTTCGGGCAGCGGATAGGTTCCTTCCTGCTCAATAGGGTTTTGTGTAGCCAACACAAAGAAAGGCAGCTCCAGCTTATGTCTTTTGCCCGCCACTGTTACACTGCGCTCCTGCATCGCTTCCAGCAAAGCCGACTGTGTTTTAGGAGGCGTACGGTTTATTTCATCGGCCAGAATGATATTGGCAAACACCGGTCCGCGGTTAAAATGAAACTGGCGGCTTTCGTCCAGAATTTCAGAGCCGATGATATCGCTCGGCATCAGGTCGGGCGTAAACTGTATGCGGTTGAAACTTAAATCAAGCACATCGGCAATGGTATGCACCATCAGGGTTTTTGCCAAACCGGGAACGCCAATCAGCAAGCTGTGGCCATCGCAAAAAACAGAGATGAGGATATTCTTTACCACATCATCCTGCCCTACAATCACTTTAGATACTTCGGCTTTCAGGTCTTTATATTTCTTGGCAAACGCATCAAGCGCTTCAACATCGGAGTTATACATAATTGCTTAGTTAATCATTATTAGTTAATCGGAAAGACAAAGAAAATAATTTCATTCTCACATTCTCACATTCTCACATTCTCGCATTCTCACATTCTCACATTCTCACATTTTTAATTCACCATCCACTTTTTAACCTGTTCGCAATGCTTCATCGAATCATCAATGCGTACATAGTTTCTGTTGATGTGCAGTTTAAGCCATTGCTCCAATGCTTTCTGCTGCTTATCGGCTTTGGCCGCGGTCTGTATCTTTGAGTAATCCTGCTCTAAACTCGCCTGGTGCGGTTTCGATTCGCTCTTCAGCCAGATAATTCTAAAGCCCTGCTTCTGCTCTCCGGTTCTTTCCTGCGAAACGGCAGGCAACACATCGGAGTATTCGCCCACTTTCATACGGTCAATGGAAAAAATAAGGGTGCCGTCAATATCCGCCTTTTCAAAATAAACATTTCCGGTTTTTGTATTCGTCATTAAGCCACCCACGCCTTTCGATTGCTCATCATCCGAAAATGCATTTACCGCTTCGCGCCACGAAAGGGAATCGGCCCGAAGCTGATGAAGAATACTGTCCATTGTTTCCTGAATGGCATTCAAATCGTACCGGGTTACCTTTGGCTTAATCAGCAGGTGGCGAACCTTTAGTTTATCACCGCGTTTTTCATCCACAATAATCAAGTGGTAGCCGAAAGGTGTTTCTACCACATCGCTTAGTTCTCCTTCTTTAATGCGATAAGCTACCGCTTCAAACTCCGGTACTAACTCTCCCCGCTCAATTATTCCCAAATTACCACCATCTAAATAGGAGCCGGGATCTTCGGAGTACTGAATCGCCTTAACCGAGAAATCAGCACCCTGAATAATTTCGTTTCGAATGCCTTCAATTTTCTTTTTCGCAATTTGTTTTTGCTCTGCACTTACCTTAGGATACATAACCAATTCACCCAATTCCAGTTCCGAGTTAAAATAGGGTACACTGTCTGCCGGAATTCTATCGAAAAACTCTTTCACTTCGGCAGGCGAAACTTTTAAACCGGAAAATACTTTTCCCTTCATCTTGTCCGAAACCAATTGCTTTTCAATGTCTTCCTTAAAATCATCTTTCAACTCCAGAATAGATTTACCATAATACTCTTCAAGCTTCTCGCGTGAACCGAAAACGGATATGAAGTATTTTATTCTTCGGTCAAGCTCCGCTTCTATTTCTTCGGGGGTGGTGGTAACACTGTCCAACTGTGCCTGTGAAAGAAACAGACGATCAAGCAACAGGTTGTCAAAAATCAAACACCTTTCTCCTTCCGGCACCTCCTGCCCCTGGCTCTGGCTTGCCATCTGCTGGTATTGGGACTCTACATCCGACTGCAGGATGATATTATCACCTACTACCGCCAGCACTTTATCTATCTGTATGTTCTGAGCATGCACTGTCAGCGAAAAGAACATCAGGAACAACGCAACTATTTTAGAGGTATGATTCATTATCTGTTTATTTATTTCAATCTAAGCCTAACGAAGGTTCTTTCTTTTTCTTGTCCAGGAATGCAAATAATCCTACTGAAAAACCAAAGCGACTTATAGGAAGTTGTTTTACAAAACCTGACGCACTGGCATAAAAGCCGCATTCCAATGATATATGAGGATTAAAAAAATGCGCCATACCTATAAAACCGGTTGTACTAAATCCATGTACGCCCGTTACATTATTCTTCCTCAAGGTGGTGGTAGTTAAGTAATTTACATTGGCTGAAACAAGTCCTTTCAATTGTTTCTTACCAAAATAGTACCGGGCTAAAGGGCCAATTCCGGAAGTGAATGTTGTAATTGAAACAAATTCATTTTTAGCGGCATTGAATGTTTTTGTACTGCTAATTCCAAATGAATATCGGGCCCCAATAGCAAACCCTTTTACCACAAATACTCCGAACGAAGGAGTAAGCGACATATTAAACCCGCTGTTCTTTCCCTGATACAAACTGCTTATATCTACATTGCCGCCTATCAAATACCGGCCCCTTTCCACCTGTGCCTGCACAGTAAGAGAAGAGAGAAAAATTAAAAGCCAAGGGAATAATAATTTAAGCATTTCCTTATTTCACTAATACTTCAAATGATTTTGATTTGAGGCCGTCCTGATAAATTTTCTCATAAACCCTTTCCACCAGTTTCAATCTTCTCTTCTCTATAATCACCCTCGCAACTTTATCCTTTACAAATTCTACCGGGGATGGCTGATCCTTTTTGAGCACATCTACAACCCGGATAAACCAAACCCCTTCATCTGTTTTAAACTCCCGAAACCCCGATGAACCCGCCAATGCATTTATTTCAGACTGATTTAGCGGAAAATTTTTCAAAACGTTTTCGTTTTCATACCACATTCCTTTATCCAAAGAATAACTGATAGCAAAATCCCTGCAATAGCCTTCAAGTTTTTGGAGGTCTTCGTCATCCTTTGGTTTCATAATCCATTTGCGGGCCTGATTCAAATCAGGAGCATCCTTTTTCAACTTAATAAAGAACAAAAGAAACACATCTTCTTTTAATGGGAAATCAGCCTTTAGCTTCTCATACCATTCATTCAACTCATCTGCTCGGATAACTGTATCAAGCCTCTGGTTGATAAATGCCTTTTCGTACTCATACAGCAGCAATGTTTCGCGATAATCTTCAATCTTTTTGGCGATACTCAAATCATCGTCCGGAATATTTTCTACTGCTTTTTGTAACAATAGCTTTTTCCTAACCCAGTTCTCTGCATAACTCTTCAATATGTCAATACTATCCTGGCCGGTTAATCCTTTCGTAAGAGACTGAATATCGGAAGCATTCAGATATTCATCATTTACACGCGCAATTGCATCAGTTTCTGCGGTGCCCTTCTTTTTAAAAAACGAGCACGAAGCCAGAGTAGTTACCAAGAGAAGGATGAACAGATTTCTCAAAGACATTCTTTAAAAAACAAGAAGTGCAATATGAAATTGCACTTCACTAAAATAAATTATTTTATACAGCCGGTTATTTTTTAACGAGCGAACGCAAAACCGCATCATCCAAGACAATAGGATATTTATTTCTTAATTCAGCTAACCAGGTTTTTTCCAGATACTCCTGATAATCGGAAACAATATAGCCTTTGGCCTCTTTCAAACTTTTGGGTTCAGGATTAGCTATCTGTTTTACCAGAATGAACTGAAAACTGCTGTCGTTAATTTTGGTAACAGGCGTTAATCCCGCCTTCCATTCAATTTTATCTACCACATCATACTGTCCCTTTTCATACTTACCTGCAATAGCTGAGACGTGAGCGTTTGCTCCTTCCTTGTTCAGTTTCACTTTCACTTCTTCAGCAGGCTTCTTCTTTTCTACAAGCTTGCGCGCATCATTACAAATAGTCTGGTCATTGCAATTGTAAATTTCTACCTCAGCCCGGTTGCCCCACATATATCTTGATTCGTTCTTTTTACGAAACTCTTCCAAACCCAAAGTGTCCTTCACCGCTTTAGTCCAAACCATGCGGTCCATCAATTCGAACAACAATATACCATCGCGATATTCTTTTATCAGATTCTTAAACTCCGGTTTCTTTACTTCCAGCATGCTTTCTTCGTACTCAAGGCACTTTGCATTTACAAAGCTTTCATAGTATTCGTTCAGCAGTGCATCTTTCATTTTATCACTTCTCTTTTTCGAATTCTTCTCAACATAATCTACAAAGTCTGAAACGGTATAGTTCTTTCCCGCTAAAGCAAACAAAACTTTGCTGGTGCGAAGCGTACTATCCGCTTTCCAGTTTGCCTTTAAAATACTACTGTCAACCTGTGCTGCAAACTTTGCTTTAACTTCAGGGAACTGTGTAAAGTTATTCTCCTTTTTAATGCGGTTTATTAAAACCGATTTAGCAACCTGCGAGCGGGAATCCCTTTCTACTTTCTTTTTGATATCTCCTTTCGCATCACTGAAAGATGGAATCTCGCGTTTCTCTAAACGTTTAATAATGTGCCATCCGAATTGAGTCATAATAGGCTTGGTAAATTCTCCATCCTTTTTCAGGCTGAAAGAAGCATCCTCAAACTGGGGAACCATTCTGATTTGTGTGCCGGAACCGAACCATTGCAATTCACCTCCTTTTACGCGAGTTGCTTTATCATCAGAAAAGGTTTTTACAGCCTCATCAAAAGTTATCTTATCAGAAGTAATAAGAGCATAAACAGAATCTGTTCTTTTATGAATTGTTTCTTTTTCAGCATCTGAAGCGCCCTCGGAGAAGCGAATCAATAAATGTGCTACATGAATTTGGCCTCTTGCCTGACGAGTATCATTGAGGCGAACTAAATGGTAACCGAATTCTGTTCTTACTGGTTGGCTTAATTCCCCTGGCTTCAAATTATAGGCTACTGTTTCGAATGGATAAATAGTTCCGAAAACAGTAAACCATCCAATATTTCCTTCGTTCGTTTTGGCCGAAAGGTCTTCTGAACTTTCTTTAGCTACTTTTTCAAACGATTCACCTTTCTCAATTCTCTTTCTGAGCGCCATTATTTTTTTGTAAGCTGCCAATGTATCCGCAGGATTCGCATTTTCATCGCACTTAACTAATATATGGCTCGTATTAACTTCAGTTTTCGAACGCTCATAAGCTTCTGTAATTAATCGGTCCGAAATTTCACGGTCGGTGAGATATGATTTTGAAAGTTGCTTTCTATAACCTTCCAGTTCGCTTTTCAGGCTCGAAATAGTATCTAACTGCATGGCTTCAGCTTCCTTAACTTTCAAGCGAAAATTTTCATAGAGGCTCAGGTAATCACGAAGACTTTTTTCGCTGTAGTCGGCCTGATTATTTACATTATTCTTGTTATAAACGTATTCAAACTCACTCACGGCAATCTTGTCGCTGCCTACAGTAAAAAGGGTGCGGTTATCTGCTGTTTGGGAAAATGCTGAAATGAAAGGGAGAATAAACAGAAGTGAAATAACATTCTTCTTCATACGTAAATTGGGTTTTTGAATGGGGCAAATATTAGTATGTGCTTTTTAAGGAAGGGCGAAGTTAAACTTTTTTAACAGCGGGCAAAGCCCGCTTTCCGCTGCTTTAGCAAGTAGATATGCAATCAAAAACTTTGTGTTTTTAAACCAATCCTTGAAGGGTTGAAAAATGGATGTTTATCAATGTCCCATTTCCAAAATTCTATTTTTACAGCAAACAAAGAGTGTGGCCGGAAAAGAGAAAAAGATTATAAAAGATTTGCTTATCACCGATATGTCCAGCGAAGGGAAAGGTATAGCAAGAATAGATGGAAAAGTGATTTTTACAACCCAGGCTTTACCTGGTGACGTGGTAGATGTGGAAGTACGGAAAAGCAAGAAAAGCTTTGCGGAAGGGGTCATTGCTGAAATTAAGACAGCTTCCGACCTTCGTATTAAACCTGAATGTTCTCATTTTGGTGTTTGTGGTGGATGCAAATGGCAGCACATCAGTTATGCCGAACAGCTGAAATTCAAAAAGAAGATTGTAGAAGATGCTTTTGAACGAATTGGCAAAGTTGATTTTCCTCCTATTCCGGATGTGATTGGCTGTGAGCAAAACTTCTATTATCGGAATAAACTTGAGTTTGCCTTTACCGATAGAAGATGGCTTACGGAAGAAGAAATAAGCAGTGGAAAAAATTTCGAACATCGCAATGCTCTTGGCTTTCATGTGCCCGGAAGTTTTTCCGGAGTAATTGATGTAGACCGGTGTTATTTGCAAGCCGACCCTTCTAATGAAATAAGAATTGCCGTTAAAGAATTTGCGCTGAAGAACAGTTATACATTTTTCAACCTTAAAGATCAAAATGGCTTGCTGCGCAATCTGATGATTCGTATTTCTGCCATCGGAGAAATTTTGTTGCTGGTATCGTTTTACGAAAATGATGAAGAGAAAATACAAACGCTTCTCAGGCATCTGGACG
>JAZKEP010000034.1:15667-21326 GCA_040387015.1 Bacteroidota bacterium | reverse complement strand
CTTCACTGCAATATGTTGTCAACTCAAAGCGAAACGATACAATTTACGACCAGCAGATAAAAGTTTACAAAGGGAAAGACCATATCATTGAGCAGTTGGGAGATTACAGATTCAAGATTGGCCCCAAAAGCTTCTTCCAGACAAATTCTGTTCAGGCAAAAGCGCTATATGATATTACCAAGGAATTTGCCGGCTTAAAAAGCGAAGACGTTGTATATGATTTATATACAGGCGTTGGAAGCATTGCCTTATATGTTTCCGGTTTTTGCAAACAGGTAGTCGGCATCGAACAGGTGGAATCGGCTATTGAAGATGCAAAGGAAAATGCAAAACTGAATTCAGTTTCCAACAGCACCTTCTATGCAGGAGATGTAAGAATGGTTTTAAACCCTGATTTCATTTCCGCTAACGGCAAGCCTGATGTGGTCATCACCGATCCCCCGCGTGCCGGTATGCATGAAGATGTTGTAAAAACACTGCTTCACTTAGCCGCTCCTAAAATTGTTTATGTAAGCTGCAATCCTGCAACCCAGGCACGCGACTTACAACTATTGTCGGAAAGGTACGAAGTAAAAAGAGTGCAACCGGTAGATATGTTTCCGCATACAACACATATTGAGAATGTGGCTGAATTAATCCTGAAAGTTTAATGCATAAAGAAGAAGCATTCGGCCCGGTTTTGTATTTACCTTTTTCCGTTTAAACTTGTATCCGTTTTAAACAGTTCATGACAATAGACGAAGAAATATACAAATCACTTCACGAGGACCTGGAGATTTGCAGGGATTATATCAAGCAGATTTCAAACGGTATGATAAAGGGTGACGTAACCAAGTATCCCATATTTGTTGCCCTGCGCGGTGAAAATGATGTGGACCTGGGACTACCCATTGTGAACAGAGCTGACTTTGATATCAGTTGGAATTTCAACGCTTCACATCTAGAAGAATTTGTAAGTAAGGGAGTAGTGATAAAAGAAAAGGCCAAAGAGTTTATTGGCGCCTACAAAAGTCCTTCAGAGTATATGTGTGTGTTTGTAGCGGAAGAAGGCGCCACCAGTTTTGTGTTTATGCCATACGACAGAAACCGTACAAACCTTAATTGAGAATTACCGGAGCTATAAGCTTGAAAGACGGAATCTGCACTTCAAATTTTTTCCCCGACTCTTTGTTTTCAAAAATGTACGTGCCTTCCATTTTGCCTACTGGCGATGCAAGGTCACAGGCCGATACATATTGATAAGAATCGCCCGGATATAAAACAGGTTGACGACCAATCACACCTTCACCTTCTACATGACGCACATCAAAAGTGGAATCAGTGATTTTCCATTTTCTGCTTATCAGTTGAACGGTAAAGTTGTTATGATTTAAAAGAGTGATATGATAAGCGAACAAAAACACGCCACTCATCTCATTAGATTGCTCCGGCTGAAAGACCGTATCAACCTGAACCTCGACTCCTGCTGTTATAAGTGTTTCCATTTACGAAATGAAAATAATCTTCTTTTCAGAAAACAAAAATCAATGGACGTGTTGTGTTTGGGGCATTAGAAAGTTAGTAACATGGTTCTTTACACGCATGTAAGCGGTGTCAAAATCTTTATTGACTACCACCGTGTCAAATTTATCTGCATAGGTCAGTTCTTCTTCACTTCTTTCAATTCTTGCTTTCAAGCTTTTTGCATCTTCGGTGCCTCTGTTTTTTAAACGATTGATGAGGGACTCTTTAGAAGGAGGTGCAATAAAAATAGTCAGACAATCGCTGCCGAATTGCTTTTTCAGATTAAGCGACCCTTTCACATCAATATCAAACAACACCACTTTGCGTTGATTCCAGGTTCTTTCCATTTCTGTTTTTAAAGTGCCGTAGAATTTTCCCGGATACACTTCTTCATGCTCTACAAATTCATTGTTTGCAATTTTCTTTTTGAACTCCTCTACCGAAATAAAATGATAGTGGTGAGCATGGTTTTCGCCTGTCCTCTTTTCGCGGGTGGTGCACGATATCGAAAACGACAACTGCGGATTGTGCTGCACCAGTTTCTTTACAATAGAAGATTTTCCTGCTCCACTGGGAGCGGTAATCACAACCAATTTTCTGGGGGGGACTAAAACACGGGTAAAACTGTGTGACATATTTTAAAGGATATTGCTTGTTTGTTCTTTTATCTTTTCCAATTCATCTTTCATATTCACCACTATCTTCTGCATTACGGCATCGTTTGCTTTGGAGCCTACCGTATTTATTTCGCGGCCGAGTTCCTGTGCAATAAAATTCAGTTTACGGCCTTTCAGTTCTTCTTTATCATGAAGCGTGTTACTGAAATATTCGCAGTGCGATTTTAGACGCGTGAGCTCTTCGGTGATATCTAATTTCTCAATGTAATAAATTACTTCCTGCTCGTAGCGGTTGGTATCAATCTTATCTTTCTGAATAAAAGTGTCGAGGTTATTTTTCAAGCGGGTGCGTATTTCAACCACTCTCCTTTTATCTTCTGCACATAAATCAACCGAAAGCTTTTCAATATTTCCTATCCGTAAAATCAGTTCCTTCTCTAATGATTTTCCTTCATTTATGCGAAAAGACTCCACTTCACCGATGGCCTTACCCAGTATTTCTTCATTCAGATTCAATTCATCCTCGCTCGACTCCTCGTGCGATTCGCCAATTACATCGGGCATCTTGAGAATAGTGGGAAGGAGGTTTTCGGTAGAAGCACCTATTTCATCGGCAATCTTTTTAAACTCTTCGAAATAAGATTTGATGAGTTCGGTATTAAGCGATAACTCGCTGGAAGCAGTATTATGTTCAAGCGTAATGTAAACATCAATTTTACCGCGCTGCAAAACAAGGGAAGCTTTATTGCGAAGTGCGTATTCATACTCGCGGTACTTGCTCGGGAGTTTCAGATTGAGGTCAAGTCCTTTCTGACTATTGAGCGATTTAATTTCCACGTTCACGGTTCGTTCGTCAATCTGCCCGCTGGCCTTTCCGAATCCCGTCATTGATTTTAGCATGGGGCGAAAATAAGAACCAAGTATGAAGAACCAAGACTTATTCCAAAATCATATCATCACTGTCGGGCTCCTCTTTGGGCTTGTTGAACATTTTTATTTTACTTGAAAAAGAAACCAGGTAAACCCCGCTGAAGATGAGGAGCGCAGAAAGAATCTTCTCAAAAGTGATTTCATCTTTACCCAGCGAAATAGAAATAAGCGTAGCAAGAATAGGCTGTAGGTAAATGTAAGCGCCCACCACACTGGAGTGCACTTCGCGAAGCGCCAGCATGTTCAGCAGGTAGGCCAGGAAAGTAGTGCAGATAATAACAAACGATACTGCCACCCATGTTTCGGTAGTAAACGTACTCCACTGCACCTGCTGAAACTGGCTATAGCCGAAAAGCAAAACAGGGAACAACCCGAAAAAGAAAACCCATTTAATAACCGTAAGCGGATGGTATTTTTTCATGAGGGGGCGAACGATAACCAAATAGACGGCATAGGAGGTGGCGTTAATGAGGATGAATAAATCGCCCAGCAGTGTTTCGCTGGAAAAGTTGAACCCTCTTCCTGCAAGAATCACCAACGCACCGCTTAACCCCAGCACCAGTCCCAGTATTTTTTGCCAACCTGCTTTTTCATGCGCCAGGAAAAACGAAATAACAAACACCAGAATAGGTGTCATAATCATGATGAGGGCTGCATTGATAGGTGTGGTAATGCTCAGGCCCAGAAAAAACATTTCCTGGTTAATGACCACACCGAATATTCCGCAAATGGCAAGCAAACCAAAATCGCGTTTATCTACTCTTTCTTTAAGCCAGAAATAATGAATGATAAAAAAGAGAGTGGTGGTAATAATTACCCGTATGAAGATGAACCCAAACGGCTTAATGTATTGGGGCATTACCAGTTTGGTAATGGTAAATCCCGCTCCATAGAAAAGGTTAACAATAAGTAGAAAAAGGTGCGCGCGGACAGACTTGTTCATTCCATGCGCGAATATGAATTGTTTTTCGCTCATTGCCCTCACAACATTTTGCTTGTAACTCACTCAATTTATTGCCGTCAACTTTATTTTCTTTGAAACAGATAGAAAATATTTTTCAAGCCTAATAATCGTTTCATGAAAAAAACCCTGCTGCTGGTGCTGCTCATAGCAGTTATAATACTTACGGTATCGGAACTGCTGTTGCGCTTGTGCGGTTTT
This sequence comes from Bacteroidota bacterium, assembly GCA_040387015.1. Taxonomy (GTDB): domain Bacteria; phylum Bacteroidota; class Bacteroidia; order Chitinophagales; family LD1; genus Bog-950. Next base: position 17,114 of record JAZKEP010000034.1, on the reverse strand, counting down.
ACACCTTATTCGGCCAAAACGAAGCCCTGGCAGGTGGCCCCGCGTTATTTTTTGAAAAGCGATTCGCTGCTCGGTTTTAGACCCGATACAGGTATTTTTCAATTCGCAACTACACAGGGTTCTTTTTCTGCCACGCAAATTCACCCGGGCGAACGCATTACTTCTTTTAACGATACCAGTGCTGATAGTGAAAGCCGGCAGCGTATTCTTTTTCTGGGCGGCCACAATATTTACGGTTTCGGGCTAAAGAATGAAGAAACTTTGCCGTTTGTTTTTCAAACCATGTATCCTTCTTTTAAAGTAAGGAACCTTGCCGTACCGGGCTATGGCGTAGCGGCCGATTATCTGCTCATCACCGGAGGTATGGAAGTGAAAAAGGGCGATGTGTTTGTGTTCATGTATTTTGCCGACCACGATAAGCGGCCTTCGCTTAAATTACAGAAAGGCACTTATGCCGATGTGCAGGCTGGCTACAACAAACTTTTCCCCATGACAGCTTTAGATAAAAATCTTCAGCCCTATTTCACAGAGTATAATTACGAGCCTTATCCGCTCAGCCAATATTCAGCGCTCGTCAATTTTATGGAGGATAAGCAGAACATCTATTCCGATGACCATGCCCCCGAACATGATATAGCTAAAAAAGCGCTGGTGTCTCTGCATCAATTTTGTGAAGCCCGCGGAGCCACGTTTGTTTTGGTGGGAAGAAGAACCGATGCCGTTAGCAAATCGGTGGTTGATTTCTGCGCCAAAAACGGGGTTCATGCCGTTCAGTTTCCGCTGGCCGATAATTCGCACAACCCCGAAAAGAATGATAAGCTGGAGGAGAAGAAAATTTTTGCAGATAAACTGATGCAATATCTTCAGCAGGAAAAGCTGGTGCCTGTGGCTTTATAACCGATTCATTTCTGCCGCGCTTATTTCGCTTTCATCACCTCGCGCAAAACATCCAGTTGCGCTTTCAAAATTTTATTTTCATCGGTAAGCGTTTGCAATTGAAGCACCGATTGTTTCAATTGTTCGTTCTCAGCTTTCAACTGTTCGCATTCAGCTTGCAGCGGATTAGGCAGCGGCTTCACATTCGGATGATAGTGCAGCAGCAGATTTTCATCCAGTGCTTCGCTCATTTTAAACAACATGGGCAGCGCCATGGTGCGGGTTGTAAAAAGGCGATAGATGTTTCCTTTGTTTACGCCCACGCGCTTTGCCAGTTCAGCAGGAGTAATGTGCTTTTGTTCGCACAATGTTTTTATTACCGCGCCAATAAGGAGAGGCTTATAGGAATAGCTTCTCTCAGATTTCATTGCCGGATTATGGAATTGTTGAACCTTGTTTGCCATAGTTTTTGTTTTTAGAGCTGTTTCCACCCACCGAAGCCTTGAAACCCCTTTAGGAAGAAGTGAAATAATTATTGCTAATTATTTTTACAAAAACGGCAGCTAGTCTG
>JAZKEP010000034.1:13902-15657 GCA_040387015.1 Bacteroidota bacterium | reverse complement strand
TGATGTAAAAATACTATTTTTTGATGTAAAAACTGTATAGAATGAATCATAATCATTATTAGTTAATGTAGTTTCATAATAGTCTAATGTGTAGACATCCTTAGTTGAAGTATTTCCATCATAGGTTGATGTATTTCCGTATTGAAATGTAGTTGCTGACTGACATTATTAGGCTACGGATTATAGAAATAGCATAACGGAGAGAGGAATTAGGGCTGCGGAGAGAGAAATTGATGTTACGGAAGTAGAAAGCTTTCTATAATAAAATCTAGGGCATAGGATAGATGCGGTGATAGGAAAAGATTAATTGGAAAAAGATTTTGGCAGGAATTAATTTAACTTGTGCTTTGATAGTAATACACTCATGAGAAAGATTCCTCTAACCATTACAAGCCTAATCATCATTTTTTCTGTGCTTAGCGGATGTAAAAAGGATAAAAGTAAGTGTGATCCTTCTTTAGTAGTAAAACATTTGAATGAACAAGGGGAACTCTTGCATGAGTTTTTTTATGACCATCAAAAAAAATTGGTATCCGATTCAGCTACACCGGTTAATTACCAACCGCCAATTCCCTACCCTGGCAACCATTATCTTTATAGTGATACAGTAGTTAAACAGTTTGGCACTCGCAGTGATAAAATAAAATTCAACGCTGATGGCACTTTTAATTCTTTGTTTCGGCACGATGGAAATTTTCCTCCTTTTGAGGGAAAAAGAGTTGCCATTTATTCCAATGGTAAGCTCGTTTCTTTGACAGACACTTCTGAAATATCCTCCCTGAGCTGGACAAGTCGAATATATAATATTACTTATGATGGAGCAGGGAATATTATTTCAGCTGTTTATGAGAGCAGGAATCGGGATGCTTTTGCCCAACAATATTCTAACATTTTTGACTCCATCACCTATTTTTATGACTACAACAAAGTATATAATGATCGCCATTTTCCCAGTGTTAAATTTAATACCGACCTGTGGTCTGGCTACGGTTCTACTCCCGACTTTTTATACTTCCCTCAATTATTTTCTAAAAATACTCTGATAAGACTAGAACATACCGCCAGCGGAAACGCCATTGAATTTATTTCTTACGATTATAACACAAGGGGAGATGTTATTGCATTAAGAGATTCTGTGGTAAGCAGTAATTTCCCTACACACATCTTTCTGGAGTATTCTGCCATTTATGATTGCGAGTAACCACTTTTTAATCTTTTCCTGCTTTGATTAAAATCACATTTCATTTTTCCTTCAAATCACTTTTTTATTACACTACCATTCATCCTCTCAGTACATATTTTTTATAAATTAAGAGTATTAAATCAATAACCATTATAAACCAAAACCTATGAAACAATTATCTCTACTCTTTGCAGGCCTTTTATTTTCAGTAGTAGTATCTGCACAATCGCCCAACGTTACTAATGTTATTGCTACGGGCTTAACCGGCAGAACCGTAAATGCACATTATATAAGCGCCCCTTCTTTTGATGAAGGAAACGCAGGTGCATCTCAAACCTGGGATTTTTCTTCCTACTCCTTTCCTTCGGCAGGCAGCTCCAGCTATGTAAACCCTTCTACCGCTTATGGTTATAGCAATTTCACTAACTGCACCGATGCCCTTCAGGCAGCTGGCGGTGGCACCACCTCTTATACCTTCGATCGGCTGAACGGCAACATTTATTCCCTGATAGGTGTATCGCAGCAGGGCGGCCAGGGTATTCGGCTTGCTGTCGATCCAGCTCTGGTTCGCC
>JAZKEP010000034.1:13280-13892 GCA_040387015.1 Bacteroidota bacterium | reverse complement strand
ACGTAGTTATCATTTACGATAACCCACAGGATATTTACCGTTTCCCTATGACATTGAATAGCACCTTTACCGATAACTTTCATGCTCATGCCGATTACGGTTCGGGTCTTACCCTCGGTAGAGGCGGCTCAATTACTGCTTTGGTTGATGGTTACGGAACGCTGAAAACACCGGCAGGTACTTTTATTAATACACTTCGCGTTAAACTCTCACAAACGATAAACGATACGTTTTACATTTCAGGAAATTATTACAGCGATGATCAAACCGTTACTACCAGCTACAACTGGATTGCACAAACCCACCCAGGCTTAACACTAATGAATATCTCCACCGGCAGCAGCTTTGCACAAACTATCGACTACGCCTTTTATGTGGACGGCACGCCCACCGGTATTGATGAAATGGCGAATGATAAAATTCAGTTTTCAATGTTCCCGAATCCCACCAACGGAATTATTCATTTAAACTTTGCGGAGTATCTGCCCAATGCCACTCTATCGCTGTTTGATGTAACAGGCAGAGAGGTATATACCAAACGGGTTACGGATATTTCCGAAACAATTCATGCAACAGAAATGTCAGCAGGTATTTACTTGTTGAAAGTAAGTT
>JAZKEP010000034.1:0-13270 GCA_040387015.1 Bacteroidota bacterium | reverse complement strand
AGGGTGGTGATTGAGTAGGTATTTATACTTTATCTTAATCCTTTTCTCCAATCAACTTTCTCGCTCACTACCGCTTTTAACTGCTCGATAGAAATTCTATCCTGCTTCATGGTATCGCGATCGCGGAGAGTAACGGTATTGTCGGTAAGAGTTTGATGGTCGATGGTAATGCAGTAAGGAGTGCCGAGGGCATCCTGTCTGCGATAACGCTTGCCGATGTTGTCTTTCTCCTCATAAAAACATTTGAAATCCCAGCGAAGCGAATTAAATACTTCGGTGGCTTTTTCTGCCAGGCCGTCTTTTTTCATTAAAGGGAAAATGGCAATCTCTACAGGAGCTAAAAATGCAGGAAGCGAAAGCACCACGCGGTCGCTGCCATCTTCGAGCTTTTCATTTCGGTAAGCATTACACAACACAGCCAGGATAGTCCGGTTCAAACCCACCGATGTTTCCACCACGTAAGGAATGTAACTTTGGTTTAGTTCAGAATCGAAATATTGAAGTTTCTTTCCTGAAAGTTCCTGGTGATTTTTTAAATCGAAATCGGTGCGCGAGTGTATGCCTTCAATTTCTTTAAATCCAAAAGGGAAATTAAATTGAATATCTACTGCAGCATTGGCGTAGTGCGCCAGCTTTAAGTGGTCGTAAAATTTTAAACTGTTTTCAGCAAAGCCGAGCGAACGATGCCACTTCATGCGGCTCTCTTTCCAAGTGTTATACCATTCCATCTCCGTGCCGGGGCGAACAAAGAACTGCATCTCCATTTGCTCAAACTCGCGGGTACGGAAAATAAACTGGCGCGCTACAATTTCGTTTCTAAAGGCTTTACCCACTTGTGCAATACCAAAAGGAATCTGCTGCCGCGAAGTTTTCTGCACACTCAGGAAGTTCACGAAGATACCCTGTGCCGTTTCGGGGCGCAGGTAAATAGTAGAAGCTTCTTCGGCAATTGAACCAACTTCGGTGCTGAACATTAAATTAAACTGGCGAACGTCCGTCCAGTTGCGGGTGCCGCTGATAGGGCAAGCAATCTCTAAGTCAATAATGATTTGACGAACTTCATCGAGGTTGTTATCGTCCAGCGCTTTCTTAAAACGCGTTTCAATAGCGTTTACCTTTTCTTTATTGCGCAGCACATTCGGATTTGTTTTCAAGAACATTTCCTTATCGAAAGTCTCACCGAATTTCTTTTGCGCCTTTTCTACTTCCTTATCAATCTTGTCTTCAATCTTTGCCATGGCGTCTTCAATCAGCACATCGGCACGGTAGCGTTTCTTCGAATCCTTATTGTCAATCAAAGGGTCATTAAAAGCATCTACGTGTCCGCTCGCCTTCCATGTTTTAGGATGCATAAAGATGGCCGCGTCCAGTCCCACGATATTCTCGTTCAACTGCACCATGCTCTTCCACCAGTATTCCTGAATATTTTTCTTCAATTCAATACCATACGGGCCGTAATCATACACAGCACTCAAGCCATCATAAATTTCGGAAGAAGGAAAAATGAAACCGTATTCTTTACAGTGGGAAATAATTTCCTGGAAAATATTCTGCGTATTCTCTTTGCTCATGGGGGCGAAAATACAAGACAATGGATGATAGACAAATTACATTTTCTGCAACTTCACCATCACTCCATGCTTCGGACGAAGTGTAACAAGGGGCTCTAACTCCAATTTAAAATTATCGGCAAGCGTAAAATTAAATTGAGTGCAGGCCAGCGCCAGTACTATCTGCATTTCCATCATGGCAAAGTTGTTGCCGATGCAAAAGCGCTGTCCACCTCCAAAAGGGAACCACGCATAGCGGTGAATATTTTTCATTCTTTCAGTAGAAAACCTATCGGGATCAAACTTCAGCGGATTCTCCCAATATTTTTCCATGCGCTGCACAGCATAAGGTGACATGACTATACTGTCGCCTTTCTTAATCAGGTGGCCATCTATCACATCGTCTTTTGCTGCTTCGCGCAACACTCCCCAGGCAGGAGGATATAGCCGCATAGATTCTTTAATTACCATGGTGGTATATTCCAAACGGTTCAGCGCATCATACGTAATTTCGTTACCGTTTATCACCTTCTTGAATTCTTCCTCCACCCGCTGTTTCACTTCCGGGTGTTTTGCCAGCAGATAAAAAGTAAAGGCCAGCGCATTGGCAGTGGTTTCATGCCCTGCAAGGAAAATTGTAATCACTTCATCGCGTAGTTGTTCATCGGTCATTCGCTCGCGGGTATCCGCATCTTCTACTTCTATCAGCATAGCGAGCAGATCGTCATACTTCCTTTTATCCTTTCTTCTTTCGTCTATAATTTTTCGAATGGTTTCATTAAGCAAAGCACGGTTCTTCCGCATATGAATATTACGCGGTGTGGGCATCCAGTAAGGCAGCCGAAGCAAGGTACCCGAGCGCCCCATCATACCTTCCATCACTACCACCAGAGCATCACTTATTTTTTTAAAATCACCTCTCACCTCGGTGCTTAACAGTGTTTGGCTTACAATCTCTAAGGTTACTTTAGTCATTTCGCTGTGAAGGTCCGCCACTTGATTTTTTCTTGCTTCCCAACTTGAAAGCATCGCATCCGTACTCTCTTTAATTTTCTGCACAAAGCCTTGTAATCTTTGTTTGTGAAAAAGAGGCTGCATCAATCTGCGCTGCTTTAACCAGAACTCCCCTTCGTTGGTCAGCAAGCCGTTACCTAAAAGAAATTTCAGGTTCTTGTTATCGCGCCCTTTTATATATACATCGCGATTCAAAAATATATGCTCGATATAAGCAGGCTCCGACACATTCACATAATAATACGGCCCCAACCGCGCCCGTGAAATCCCGTTGTATTGTCTTACACTCTTATGGAAATAACCGAGTATATCCGTCTTGATATTGGCTTCTTTATTCCAAAGGAGATTTACTTCGGGGCCTGGCGGTAGTTTTGCTTGTATCATAGTTGCTTGCACATATTAAAAATAGCCATAAAAAGTTGCATGAAAGATGGACGGAAATGTACCGAACATATTGCAGCAAGAGTCTATCTCGTATGAAATACTAATTTGGCAAATGATTTGAAATACCTATTTAAAAGTGTTATGAAAAAAATAAGTATCTGCGTTTTTATAATCATGATTGCCCTTTCTGCCCAATCACAGAATTGGGAGTATGACGTTGAACGGACAATAAGCAATGTTAAAGGCACCATCAAATTTTTAGAGAATCCGGAGATTGTGTACATCCAGCCTGATGATAATCCGAACGGTAGATATATTTCCAACCAGCTGCCTGAAGAATACAGGAAAGAAGGTTTGAAAATTACGTTCAGCGGAGATGTAGGAAAGATACCGCCTAATTTTCGGATGCTGGGAACGCCCCTTAGGTTGAAAAGTATTGGGGTTAGTTGTAAAGAACAAAAGAAATTTAAGCTGAAGAAAAGAAAGTATGTGTTCGGCTAATTCAAAATTTTACATAACTGTGACACTTCTATTTGGAAGTATTGGCGCAGAATTCGTAATTCGCGCCTCTAATAACCCTTCATGTCCATTAAAGTAAATTCACTTTCCAAAATTTACGGCTCACAAAAAGCAGTGGATGGAATTTCGTTTGAAGTAAGTAAAGGTGAAGTGCTGGGGTTTCTCGGACCCAATGGTGCGGGCAAGTCAACCACTATGAAGATGCTTACCTGTTTCATTCCGCAATCATCAGGCAAAGCAGAAGTATGCGGGTTCGACACAACCATTGCACCGCTGGAAGTAACTAAACGAATTGGTTATCTGCCGGAAAGTAATCCGTTGTATTATGATATGTATGTGCGGGAGTATCTGGAGTTTGTTGCGGGTTTGCACAAGCTTGGAAAAATAACTCATCAGCGCATTGAGGAAATGATTGAAGTAACCGGACTAACAGCGGAACGTAAAAAGAAAGTGGGTCAGCTTTCAAAAGGTTACAAGCAGCGCGTTGGTCTTGCACAAGCTATGCTGCATAATCCTGAAGTGTTGATTTTAGACGAACCTACTTCGGGCTTAGACCCTAACCAACTGGTGGAAATTCGCTCGCTCATCAAACAGCTCGGCAAAGACAAGACTGTAATTTTCTCTTCACACATTATGCAGGAGGTGCAAGCTGTGGCTGACAGGGTTATCATCATCAACAAAGGAAAAATAGTGGCCAATGATTCCACCGAAAATCTGCAAAGCAGAATCGGCAACGAAATAATTGTTACTGCGGAGTTTAAGCAAAGCGTTAACCGTGCCGAACTCGGAACTATAAAAGGTGTAAAGAATTACGAGCAGTTGAAAGATGGCAAATGGAATTTTGTTTCAGAAGGAAAAAGCGATACACGGGAAGATATTTTCAATTTTGCAAAAGAGAAGAATCTTACACTGCTCTCCCTATATAAGGAAGAATCATCTTTGGAGGATATATTTAAACAGCTGACGAAATAAGAGATGAAGGCAATCTTTCTTAAAGAACTCAAACAATTTTTCAGCTCACTGATTGGCTACATTGCTATCATTGTTTTTCTGTTAGTGCTGGGCTTGTTCATGTGGATTTTTCCTGACACAAGCATTCTTGATTTTGGGTATGCTACACTCGATTCATTCTTCAGAATTGCGCCTTACATATTCATTTTCCTTATTCCTGCCATAACTATGCGCTCGTTTGCAGAGGAAATAAATACGGGGACTATAGAACTGCTTTCTACCCGACCTGTGACTGAGTTGCAAATCATCCTCGGTAAATATTTTGCAGCATTGACTTTAGTGCTCATTGCCATCATTCCTACCTCCATTTATTTCTTTACTGTTTACTCCATTGCATCACCGGTTGGAAATGTGGATGTAGGAGGAATCCTTGGATCTTACTTTGGTTTATTTTTCCTCGGAGCAGTGTTTGTAGCTATTGGTATTTTTTGTTCGTCCATTACTTCTAATCAGATAGTTGCTTTTATACTTGGAGTATTTCTATGCTTTTTCATTTATCTCGCGTTCAGCTATATTTCTCAGTTCGAAATTTTTATAGGTAGGAATGATTACCTGGTTGAATCTTTTGGACTAAGCGCTCATTACGATGCTATGGGTAAGGGCGTTATCGACAGCCGTGATGTGGTTTACTTTCTAAGCCTGATTTCTTTTTTCATTCTTTTCACGCGAACAGCATTATCAAGCAGAAGATGGTAAAGCTGAAGAATAACATAACCAATCGCAGAGACGCTATCATATTGTTAGTGCTGGTGTTTACGATTCTTGCTTTGGCAAATGTGGTTTCGCGCTACTACTATTTCCGTTTAGATCTGACCTCGGAAAAACGCTACTCTATTTCCAAACCTTCAAAAGAATTAGCAAAGAATCTAAAAGATGTAGTTACAATTAAAATTTATCTGGATGGAGATTTAAATGCGGGATTCACTCGTCTGAAAGAATCCACCCGAAACCTGGTGAATGAATTGCGCGCGTACGGAGGCAAAAACATCGAATACCAGTTTATTGACCCGATGGGAATTCAAAATCTGGATGAACGAAAAGCGCTGATGAAGGATTTGATTCAGCGCGGACTTGCACCCACTAATCTGACCACTAAAAGCAAAACAGAAAGTGTGCAGCAGCTTATTTTCCCGGGGGCGATTGTCCTGTTTGGAGGAAGAGAGATGCCAGTGCAGTTGCTCGAAAATCAGATTGGTTTTTCACCTCAGCAGATTTTAAATAACTCAGAGGTTTTGCTGGAATATAAATTTGCTAATGCGATAAAAAAACTCACGCAATACAGAGCGCCTCGAGTGGTTTTTATTCATGGCAATAACGAATTGACCAACTTAGAGACTGCCGGAATTCAAAATACGCTGTTGAGTTTACAGTATGAGGTAAAAGACTTCGATCTTACCACAAACTATAATATTCCAGATAAATACGATGTAGCTGTAATTGCTAAACCACGGTTAGCTTTCGATGAGAAAGAGAAATATAAAATTGACCAGTTCATTATGCATGGTGGCAAGGTGCTATGGTTGCTAGAAGGAACAAATGCCTCGCTTGACAGTTTAAAGCGAAGCCCCACCGGACAATTCGTTCAGGGCAATGACTTTAATTTGGATGACATGTTGTTTAAATATGGCGTTCGTATAAATACCGATGTGGTCCAGGATATCAACCTATGCAATCCTATTCCATTGATAGTTGGACAAATGGGTAATGCCCCTCAAACCGAAATGTTTCCTTGGTATTATTTTCCGCTGCTGGTTTCGGATAACAATCATGCAATTGCGCGCAACCTTGATCCGGTAGCAAGTTTTTTTGCCAGTTCAATTGATACTGTAAAAAATCCGGGGGTTAGCAAGACTATTCTACTTCACACAACGGATAACGCAAAAGCACAACTTGCTCCCACACGCGTCCATTTCGGAATTCTTCAGAGCAAACCAAACCCTGAATACTATAACCAACCAAAGTTACCGGTAGCAGTCTTGTTGGAAGGAGAATTTGAATCGGTTTATAAGAACCGATTATCACCTGAATTTTTAGCGGCAGGGGATACTGTAGAAAATCTCAGGTTTTTAGAGAAGAGTAAAAAAAGTAAAATGATTGTGATTGCCGATGGAGATATTATCCGCAACGAAGTACGCAATGACAGCAGTGCCTATCCGCTTGGCTACTACATGTACACCAAACAACAATTTGCGAACAACGATTTTATTTTAAACTGCATCGAATACCTGATTGACGACAGCGGCATTCTCGAAACGCGTAATAAAGAAGTAAAAATGCGCATGCTGAATACGGTAAAAGTGGAGGAGGAGAAAGTAAAATGGCAGCTTATTAATATCGCATTTCCCATTTCCGTTATTGTCGTTCTCGGAATTATTTTTGGATTTTACCGAAGAAGAAAATATGCTGCATAGCCCATGAAAAAATACATTCCTTATGTTGTTATTATCATCGCACTGGCGGGTGCCGCTATATGGTTTATTGAAAGCCAATCGAAAGGAACAATCAACGAACGGGAAGGCGATTTTGCTGTAAAGAATTCTAAGGAAATTTCTAAAATCATCCTAACCGATACCGAAAAAAATAAAGTTGAGCTGAACAATCCTAACGGGGTGTGGATGGTTAACGGCAAGTATGCTGCCCGCGAAGAACTGAGTAAACAATTATTAGATGTCATTACTCGCGTTTCTTCGCTTTGTCCGGTTCCTTCTGCTGCACATGATAATGTTATCCGCGAAATGATGGCGCATCATATTAAGGTACAGGTTTTCGATGAAAAAGATAAGCTGTTAAAGAGTTATCTGGTGGGTGGTCCTTCTGTAGACGGGCAGAATACTTATATGTTGCTTGAAATAGATGGCACACCGGCTGCACGTCCCCACATGACTTATGTTCCAAACTTTAAAGGTTATCTCACTCCACGCTTCAGCACCAATGAAGAAAACTGGAGAACGCGGGTACTGTTCAATTACAGCGAAGACGAAATCAAATCTCTTTCCGTAGAATATCCTGCTGATGAAAAGAAATCGCTTTCAATTGTGCGTGTGTCTAAAGATTCTTTTGGACTGAATCCCGTAAATGAGAAATTCAGAATAAACAGTTCCTTCCAACAAAAATTCATAAAACAATATCTCGCATTCTATTCCTCTATTTTTATTGAAGCCTTTGATAATAATTATTCAAAAAGAGATTCGGTGATGAAAACAGTTCCCTATTGTGTTATCACCATTACCGAAAACGATAATTCAGTAAACAAGGTTAATCTATTCTATATGCCCATAAGCGAACGAAGCAAAACGAATGTGGATGCCGAAGGAAAAGAAATAGCATACGACATAGACCACTACCATGCCTCCATTCACAACGGGCAGGATTTTGCCATTGTGCAGTACTATGTTTTTGGAAAACTGTTAAGAAGTTATAGCGATTTCTTCTTTAAACCCTCCTAGGATTACAACCTGTAACTGGTAACAACTCTGACCTATTTAGTGCACTTCTATCTTTTTGTCGTTGAAACCGTATAACTTTGGGAAGAAACAATATCTACTTTTAGAAAACCCAAAAACGGAGCAGTGGTCAAAGAAGACATCACAAAGCTTACGGACGAAGAATTAGTGCATCGTTATCGCAATTCGCACGAGACCTATTATATCGGTGAATTGTACCAGCGCTATACCCACCTTGTGTTTGGTGTATGCATTAAATATTTAAAAAACCAAGCAGAGGCAGAGGATGCTACCATGCAGGTTTTTGAAAAACTTATCAGCGATTTAAAGAAACATCACATCACTGTTTTTAAACCATGGCTACATGTGGTGGTAAAAAACCACTGCATGATGGAGTTCAGAAAGGGCACCGCTGCTAATAAAAACAGCTCGAATCTTCGCTACGAGATGGGGAATGTTGTGGAAAATGCAGAGGATATTCATCTTATAGAAGTAAAAGAGCGAGAAGACCGGGAATTTATACTCGGACATTTGCAGGAAGGGATGGAAGAGTTAAACGAGGAGCAACAAGCCTGTATCGAATTATTCTACTTGAAAGATTGCAGCTACCAGGAGATTTCGAAAATCACGGGCTTTACCATGAACGAAGTGAAGAGTTATATTCAGAACGGAAAAAGAAATTTGAAAAATTATATAACTGCGAAAAATGAGCAGCTCAAAAAAGGATAGCATTTTTTTAGAGGGAGGGGTCATCCACGAGCGCGATATGCTGGCCTATCTCAACAATCAGTTGAGTGCGGACCAGAAACAGCAATTTGAAACGCTGCTGAAAGCGGATCCTTTTGCCCAGGAAGCACTCGAAGGTTTACAGACTGCACAAAATGAAGTTCCATTATCTACCTCTCTTACTTCAATCCACAAAAAAGTTCGTGAGCGCATCGGCTTAAAGGATAAGAAGCGTTTTGGAATTCACTGGAGCAACTATGCCTGGGCAGCCGTCTTACTAGGACTGCTCGTGGGCATTGGCTTTGTGATGATTAATTTTATCGGCAACCGTGAAAGCAATATTGCTTTGAACAAAAGCCAAACCGAAAGCACCAATTTGTTCGAAACAGAACAGGAAATTAAGCCGGCCGATATACCTGTAACCATTATACCCGATTCGATAGTTAGTGTGAAGCAAATTCAGAATGACACCTTGAAGGGGGAAGCAATACCATCAGAGTCTGCTGATAATAATTCCAACTCTAAAGCCAAAGTGGAAATAGGAAATATTGCAAAACCTTCAGCCAGCACCTCTACCGAAACAGGGTCCAAAGCAAAACAAAGTGAAAAGTCTGCTTCTTCAGATATAGACAAAAAGCCGGAGCCAACCAGCGTTACTGTCCCCACCACTCAAAAAGTGGTGAGAGGAAGTATAGTTGAAAAAGAAGAAACAGACCGGGTAACCATAGTTACTATGGACGATGCCATGAAGAACTTTAACAGCGGCAACTATAAAAAATCCAGCGAGCAGTTCGAAGCCATTTTGCAGCAACAACCCAACAATGCCGATGCGCTTTATTTTGGCGGCATAAGTGACTACATCAATGGCAACCCGCGCAAGAGCGAAAAGAATTTTGATAAATTGTTGAAAGACGGAACCAAATTTGGCGAAGGCTCTAAATGGTATAAGGCAAATATCCTGATACAAAAAGGTAAAAGAGAAGAGGCCAGAAAACTGTTGGATGAATTAAGCCAGTCCAACGGTTCTTATAAAGAAAGGGCTATTAAGAAGAAAGCCGAGATTGAATTTTAGGGAATAAGCCGCAACTTAGTCCAATAGATATAAGTTTTACCCAACTGGCCATTAATCCAATTTTTCTTTCGGCCCCTAATGTTGCTGGAATAATTCATCAGCACATACTCGCTGGCTCCTGCTTTAGCGATTCCAGCATAAGCATTATCACCTGTGCTCGGAAAATCGGTGATGTGCGATAAACTCAAATCATTTTTGTTGAATTTGAAAAGGGCAGTTACCTTGCGGGTGATGGAATAGCGAATTAGGTTGCTGATCCGTTTCTGCTTTTCGTTCTTCCGGTTCTTCACTTTATCTATATCACCATCCAAGTTTCTCCGCGAAACAAGGTAGATATCATCATTATAGTCAAAGAGCAGGGCGCTGTCGTACTTAGTTTTGATACGTTTAGTTTGCCATTTGGCAAGATTGGTTTTATCGGCTTTGCAAACTAAAGCACCGGTTCCTTCAAGCCGTACGGTGGCAAACATATTTCCTTCTTTATCGAAAATAAATTCGCCTTCCTCGGCAGAGAGAATATCTATTTGCGGTTCCTCGGAAATCGGTTTCCAATTCACTGCATCCACACTGCTGAACAGGCGCAGATCGCTGCGGTGATTATTCCGGTAAAGATTTTTACCATAGTAAGCCGAAAGGTAAAGCGTATCTTTTCTTTCGCGAAGTCTCCATGGAACAAAACCATCCAGATGAACGGTTTCAGGCTGTGTCCAGTTTCCGTATAATGACTTGCGGCAAACAAATATCTTCTGCGGCTCAAAACGAAACGGCTTCTTTCCTCCCTGAAAAAAATAAAGGTTAAGCGTGTCGCGATACACCGCAAAGCGCGGCTCGCGCAAATCGGTGCCCATGGTTATTTCTGTTTCGTAAGTCCAGGATTCTAAATCTGTAGAGCTAACGACATACATCACGACTTTGTTAGAAGCGAAGTGTGTAGGTGCTGTTCTGAAAGCCAGGTAGTATTTGCCGTTGAATTTAACCAGGTCGAGGTTGTTATTGCTGTGCTGAATTTTTACCTGCGCAGGAAGCTTTCCCGAGGTGGTGAGGTTTTGCCATTCATCAAACTGCACTTTTTGTGCAGGCAAAAAATAATTCAGTAACAGAAAAAGGAGAAGAAGATAAGGGTTAAAGTTCACTGGCGGGCTCGCTTACTTTCCTTTAAAGGCAGGTTTTCTTTTCTCAAGAAAAGCAGCAACACCTTCTTTGTAATCTTCACTGTTACCTGCCATTTCCTGGCACTGCGCTTCGTATTGAAGCATATCGGCTAAGTTGGCGGTGTAAGCTTTGTTAAGCATCTTCTTAATCATGCCATACGTTTTTGTAGGGCCCGATGCATAACGTTGTGCAAGTTCGTTGGTAGCATTGTCTAACTCTTCAGGAGCAACAACTTTGTAAATGATTCCCAATTCTAAAGCTTCTTTGGCGGAAACCTTAGAGGCCAGCGTAATCAGTTCAAAAGCTTTGTTATAACCAACAATTCTTGGAAGAAAAAAGGAAGAGCCTGAATCGGGAACCAAACCCACATTAGCAAACACTTCAATCAGTGAAGCAGTTTCAGAAGCCACTACAATATCGCAGGCAAGCGCAAGCGAAGCACCGGCACCTGCCGCCACTCCGTTCAGTTTGCAGATAATCGGCTTCGCCATTTCGCGCATAGTCAGAATCTTCGGGTTGTATCTTCTAACCACTGAGTCGCTCAGGCTGCGATTGCCCGTTACATTTTTAATGTCTTTTAAATCCTGCCCGGTGCAAAATGCTTTGCCGGTGCCGGTAATAACAACAGCACGGACCGTTTCATCTTTGCTCGTTTTTTTCAGCGCATCAATAAATTCAGCACTCATTTCTTCGTTAAAGGCGTTGAATACATCAGGCCGGTTAAGCGTTATGGAACAAATTCCATTTTCGTTTGAATAAAGAATAGTGTTATACATGCAAAATGATTTTTAAAATATCTTAGGCAGAAGGGTGAATGCAATAAACTGCCCGGTGAATCCAACAAAATATCCCGAAAGTATTTCCTTTTCCGAATGCGCCTTTAAAAGTAAGCGTGAGGTTCCGACAATGCCGGCAAGAATAATAACTGCAATAAGCAGATATCTTAAATCGTAAGTAGAGATGCGGATAAGCGGCAAAACCAAACCGATCAACCCTCCTACTCCAATAGCATGCAAACTTATCTTGCTGAAAATATTAATGAAGAAGGCTATGAAGATAGCAAGGCAGCAACCGAGCATCATGAAAAACACCAACTGGTTAGGCGGAATTTTCATGTTCACATTTGGCTTAAACATCCAGGCGGTCCATAAATAAAAAGTGGCGGTAGCAATAAAAGGAACGATTCGCTCTTTCGATGTTTCCATTAGCAGACTATCAATCATATCCAATCGCTTCATCATCAGCAGCCAGATAGCAGGAAAAATAAACGTCAAGGCAAAAACAATAATGAGCCATGCTGCGTGCAGTTTCTCGCCCAGATATCCAAACATGTTCGGGTTAACGGCAATAATCAACAGCGTTCCATAGGTAGGAAACAGCAGCGGATGAAAAAGATAAGAAATAATGCGCGCTGGAATTTTCATACGTGGCAAATGTAAAAAAACGTAATAGAGCAGTTATCCTTTGGTGAATTTGAACACAGATACATCTATGGCATTATAGTTAAACGCTATTCTAAATTTGCAGACTCAAAACTTACTGTTGTGAAACTATTCCTCTTTTTATCATTTGCCTGCAGCACCTTTCTTGTGCATGCACAGCACGATTATCCTAACTGTAAGTACACTTACTTTAAGATGGGCACCACGTCAACCTCGCAGTGCTACGATAAAAACAACCGCTTTGGAAAAG
Organism: Bacteroidota bacterium; assembly: GCA_040387015.1. Lineage (GTDB taxonomy): Bacteria > Bacteroidota > Bacteroidia > Chitinophagales > LD1 > Bog-950. Next base: position 707 of record JAZKEP010000034.1, on the reverse strand, counting down.
CCCGCGCTTATAATCTTAAAGGAGATAAAATTTATGAGCGGGAGTTAAGAGCAGTTGGCGGACATAGTTCCGTGCAGTTTAGCTTTTTCAAAAACGGTTCTGTGCGAAAAGCAGAGTGGCGCAGCGCCCCCGATGGAGGTATTCAATGGTATAGTAACGTTACCACGTTTTCGGAAGATGGAACGCAACTGAGTTCGATTAATAATAATTATGACGACCATGTAACTACCATACAACCCGCGCAGAAACCGGCAGAGGAAAGTCCTGTTATTAAAGACAGTATAAAACTGAAATCAGAAACCATGACTTGTGCCGTTATCTACTCCAATGAGTTTTGGTATATCATTCATTCATCGCAGAAAATAATAATTACTGCTGTTCGAAATAAGGATGATTTTTTTACAGATTGCCAGTCCCATTCCTGTCCCGTCATATTCTTGTTTTGAATGTAATCTCTGAAAAGATTCAAAAATTTTACCTGCATATTTTTTTTCAAACCCTATTCCATTATCTGAAATATAAATCCTGCAAAATTCATCTGATGAGTTAATTTCATTGAAAAGATCCGTTCGTATTTCAATATGTGAAGCAGTTCCGGGTTTACTAAATTTTATTGCATTTGATATAATATTTTGAAAAAGCTGTTTTATAAGAAGTGTTACGCATTCAATTTGAGGAAGGCTATCTGTTTTAAAAGTAACATTCTT
>JAZKEP010000033.1:23463-42944 GCA_040387015.1 Bacteroidota bacterium | reverse complement strand
TAGATGTAAGTGCTGGCTGTTACCCGAGCACTGTCAATAAACCCAATGCCTCCGGGGTTATAATAGAGCACACTGTTGTCGCTTATGCCTACCACTCCAGTTCCGCCCAATAATGTTGCCTGCCCTCCGTACTGCTGACCCCAATAATGGTTTTGCGCGAAAGAGACATAGCTATAGAAAAGAATAAAAACAAAAGGAAGCGTTTTTTTCATCGGCACTAAATAGTTCACAACTTAACCGAAGCTACATTTATTTCCTTTGCTTCCTGCTTAATGATGAATACGGCCGTCTCATCCGGCACAATACCACTGCCATATTGAAGAGCGTATGTCTTAGTGAATTCAGCACCAAAAAATAAAATGTTGGAAGAGTAATAAACCCACAGTAGTATAATGACCATACTGGCGGCTCCACCGAAATTGGTAGTCATTATAGAATGAGCCAAATAAAAACTGATAAGGTATTTGCCAACTAAGAAAAGTGATGAAGTGAAACAGGCTCCCACAAAAGAATCGCGCCATTTGATGCGGGCATCGGGCAACACTTTAAAAATAGTAGTGAACAAACAGGTGGTCACTGCAAAAATGATAGCTGAGTTGAACAGATTGAGAAGGGCAACATTGTCACCGGGAAAATGTGATAGTAAGCGTTCGTTCAGCAAATCAAGAAAGGCGCTTATCACCAATGTAATGAGAAGAATGAAACCCAAACCGATTATTAATGAAAATGAAAGCAGCCGGTTTTTCAGTATTTTAATCCAGCCTCTTTTAGGTTTGGCTTTTATTGACCAAATGAAATTAATGGAATATTGAATTTCGGTAAATACTCCCGTAGCAGCTACCAGCAGAATGATGATTCCGATAAGCGCACCGATAGTTCCCTGTTCAGAGGTTTCAATGTTTTTAATTATTTCCTGCACTTGTATAGCAGCGCCAACACCAACCAATCCGTTTATCTGGCCATAAATTTTCCCCTGCACCGCTTCGGTGCCGTAGAAAATTCCCGCTAAAGAAATAACGATGATAATAATGGGAGCCGCTGCGAAGAGAGTATAGAAAGACAGGGACGCTCCAAATTGGACAGCATTGTCATCAATAAAATTGGAGATGGCAAGCCGTATTATCTTATAAAAACCGGTTAACGCTTTAAGAACAATGTTCATTTTGCAAACCCTTATTTAAGCAACTTGACATCAATCGTATTTGCTTTTGCAGTGTACTCGAACTTGCAATTTTTGAAGGAGGGTGCTTTTACAAGCGGCTTAAAATTGTTGGAAAAGCCGTAACGTTCGGTTGGAATACCAAGAGCATTTTTATCAATCTCTCCGTCATTGTTTTCGTCCTGATAAAGTGCTATGGCAAATTCACCGTAAGGAATGCTATCAAGTTTTGCTTCTAATTTTCCGTTGACAGGCTTGAAGCGGTACTTTTTCATCTGTCCGTCTTTTTCCGGGAATTTGTCTTTAGTTCCGTAAACACTTATTTCCACGGGTGCATCTGGCGATTTTAGATTGGTAACATTAACCGTTAGTGGAATGTTTTTGTTTTTTACTGTTGCTGTATCGAATGCTACAGGTGCAGACGCAGTATCAATTATTTCTGTGGTTGCTTCTGTTTTTTGGGCTTCCGGTGATTTGCAACCGCTCATAAAAATGCAAACAGGCAGAGCGAGGATAGCAATGCCAATAATTTTGGTAGTTGATTTCATTTTTTTAATTGTTTTTGAGATTAATGTTTTGAATAAATCCTTTTACAGTAAAAGCAGGTTTCCCTGTTTCGGCACCATCTGTAGTATCTCCCAGTAAAAAGCCCCAAGGCTTCAATGATTCAATGCGGTCGAAAACAAGCTTTATAATGGCAATGATTGGAATAGAAAGAAACATTCCCGAGAATCCCCAGAGGGCAGCTCCTAAAACCACCGCAATAATGGAGATGAGCGCATTGAGTTTAACTTTCGAGCCGACTATTCTTGGAACGATGTAGTTGTTATCAATAAATTGAATAACTGAATAGAGTATAAAAACATAGAGCACATAAACAGGAGCTTTCGTTGCTAATGCAATAGCCATGAATATTCCTACCCCGATAATTCCCCCAACATAGGGAAGCACGTTCAAAAGCGCACCTGTAATACCCAATAGTATGGCATACTCAATTCCGAGTATCAGAAGTCCAATTGAATTTAAGGCTGCGATGATGGCAAACTCTGCGGCAAGCCCAACAAGGTAGCTTTGAATGATTCCTTTTGTATCGTTTAGCATTTCACTAACGCTATTGTTTTTGCCGGTATCGAAAAGCTTATGAACAAATTGCAATAGATGCGGCTGATAGAATAGTATCATAAAAATGTAAACAGGCGTCAGAAAAACATCAGCCAATACACTACCTACACTGGTAAGTGTAGAACCAATGGCAGAACTACCTCTATTTATAAGTTGTGCTTTTTCATTGTCAATCCACATATTTATTTTCCGTACGCTGATATTGAAATAACCCGAAGACCAGGTAACCACCTGATTGAGCATCTCCTGAAATTTATCTACCAGTTGAGGAAAGGTTTCGCTCAACATACTGGCTTGTGATGCCAGCAAAGCGATAAGCGCGCATACTATCAGCAGCGCCAAGAGCATAATAATTCCGACAGAGACGACACGATTAATTTTTTTCTTCACTAGAAAATTCACCCCGGGGTTGAGTAAAGTGGCAATGATAATGGCATAAACAATAGGCAGAATAATGTCCTGGGCTATATAAAGGATGCTAACAAGGAAATACAATCCGACTAAGAAGATTGCCGCCTTTGCGTAGAATGGAGATTTCGGGAGCATACTCATTTTAATTTCAGGAAACAGGTTTCCTGATTTCTGTAACTCTGTCAACCGGCTTAGTGGTAATAATTTTTATCAGCTGTCTTCCAACCGCTCTAACGGTATCGGGATGTCTTGATACCACATTTGTAACACCAAACATGAGGGCACTGCCGAGAAGTTTTCGTAAAGGATTGTTCGATATGCCCTGGAATAATGCTTTGGAAAGATAACCTGCTGCTAAACCCACCGAAGTGTCGATGAGATGATCCTTTAACTCCCGCGATTCGGCAGCCTCCTTAAAAGTGCTTTTGATAAAATTAAGTGGTTTTACACTTTCGTAGGCAAGATGAAATTGTTCTTTCAACATCTTAACTTCAACTGCTTGTGTGCTTTCCAATTTTAGAATAGCATCCCTAAGACCTATTTCTGAATCTATTTTTTGCATGTATTATTTTATTGGAGCGCCTGTGCAATAATTAAATCGCTCATTGGTTTTTTAATCCATTTAAGAAGAAAGAAATGCAGCACCACCCCCGCCAGAAGGTAAAACCCTGCCACAATAAAAAAACCGTAGTAAGATTTACCGAGCAGTTCTCCGAGCCATAGGGCTATGCCTATATTCAGAACAAGAGCGAAAAGCGAAATCATAATGATGACACTTAACCGCGACACCAGTGAAGTAACCACCACAGTAGTCGTCTCCAGCGATTTCAGCTTAGTAAGTTCGTATGTTGTTTTGCCGTACGACTCCGCCCGCTCATATAAAGTCTCAATTAAGTCAACAGGAGTTTCTGCTTTATCCTTCATGGTCTCTGCCTGAATCATTTTTACTTAGAGGCTGCTGTTATTTCGGCCACAGCTTCATCCGCTTTTGCATGTCCGGTTTCAGTCAGGCGGGTAGCGTCTTCTTTCATTGTTTCAAATTTCTGAGTCACACTTTCAATAAACTCATTAAATTTTTCTTCCAACTCTTCGGCATAGTCATCGCCCTTTGCCGAAATTTTCTTGCGGGTAGCCGAACCTTTATCCGGTGCGAATAAAATTCCTAGCGTAGCACCTACGGCAACACCTGCCAATACACCTAATAATACTTTTCCTGAGCCCATGATTTTTGTTTTAGATTGATTAAATAATTACTGTGCGAAGGTGGACTAAGAGATACCGATATGCGTTACACAATTGCGCGGAAGAGTTACATCATTCACACATTGCGCTCTATAGTCCTTTAAGAATTGCTGCAAACTCAGCGTTGGTTTTGCCGAGCTTTGCCTGCACTTTATCCATCATTTTACTACCTCCACCTTCGAGATAAAACAAATCGGAATCCGTTAAGCTTAAGAATTTTTGCTTGAGCTTCTTTTTTTGCTCTTCCCAACTTTCTGTTTGGCTTGAATTGTTTTCTGAATTTATCATGTTGCTGAATTTGGTTTCCTGTTTTCCAATGATGGTATGTTCCTGATTATTGTATTGCAAAAGTGAACATTCCTTATGTTGAAACATTACATAACTCGTGAAAGGACTTACATCATTCGCAGGTTAAAGGGTCATTTTTTGCCGTGACAACTTCTGTGTAACAGCGATATGTGAATGATGTAAAACGTATTAGGAATAGTGTAATGGTTAAGACCTTAAACCTCGCCACTCTTGCGGGGTAACAATTCTGTTGCAAATAAATACGAGTAATTATGAAAAAGGTATTGTTATTGTTAGTAGGCGGTGTTTTAATAAGCACTTCAATGATTTCATGCAGCAGCAAATGCGGACATTGTGAAGTAAATGGCAGTTCTGGTCCTGAGTATTGTTCTTCAAAAAATCATGCGGTGTATGATGCAGCAGTGTCTTCATGCGTAGCAGGCAGCGGAACCTGGGTTACTAAGTAATAATTTTCTGGTGATGGTTATGCCGCATGGTTCCGAAAGGGCTATGCGGTTTTTTTATGGCACCCGGATAGAGCATCTTCAAAAAAACATAGAAGCAGAAAAGGTTATTTCCGTTCAAGCGCTTACATGAACAGCCAAAACAAAATACAAAACCCGCTTTACGCGGGGTTAGTTTTGGATGCCCTAAAATCTAGGTTTTAGATAAAAAAAATAAATTTTTTTAGTGTTAAAATGACTGGATTCCATCAATTTGCCTTGCGACAGCACTTTTCTGGCGTTAGACTGCAGCTTTCTGGCGCTCGCCAGAACGTTGCTGGTGTTAGAAAGAAAGTTGCTGTCGCCAGACAGCAGATTGCTGGCATTCGAAAGAAGGTTGCTGTCGCAAGAAGATGAATTGTTATCGTAAGACAGGAAATTTTTGGCGCCTGACAAACGATTCGTAAGCTAAGTATTTTGAAATTTAAAAACGGATGTCTGTTCAGCGATGGGCTTGTTGGCGTTTTAGCACCCATTCTGAAATCGCTCGCTGTTAAACTCTTGGATAATTTACCTTAAAACAGATGCATCCTTATAATTTAAGCACCCGGTTACTTCTTATGGCTCTTGTGTCCCTTATGCTTCCCATTATCATGACGCCTTACAACTACAACCTGTCGAGGTTGCGGGCTTACTACTATTACAGGCTGAGGGCGCGGAGCTACCACTATTACAGGTTGAGGTTGTGGAACTGCCACTATCACCTGAACACCCTGGGCCTTTACAGGAACTGTAGCGAAAAAAAGGAATAGGGCTATTGAAATTACTGCTGTCATTATTTTTTTCATAAAGATATTTTAGACTGCAAAGATGGGCCGCTTCGCAGCATGAAGCGTTACACAAGTTCTTAAACAAGTTACATCATTCACTGATTTCCGAAAAACATTAAGAGGATGTTTAAGGTAGTAGAATTACAATGTTATGTCAGGGGTGAGCGGAGTCGAACCCTTTGACTGCGTTCAGGGTGACAGTCTCAACGTCATGAATAATTTTACATTCTTTCCATATACCATTTCAGTTGTTTTTCAACTTTCTGGTACCGGAAGATGGCTGTGATGATTTTTTGGAGGCGCATGAAGGCAGTTTCGCTTTTTACCACGTAGTCGAATGCTTTGTGGTGCATGCAGTTGACCGCCACTTCAATTCTATCCTGCGAAGAGAGCATGACTACCGGAATGTCCGGGTTAGTATCTTTTATGTCATCGAGGGTTGCGATGCCGTTTTTGGCGCCTTTACTAAAGCCGTCTAAGTGGTAATCTAAAATGATGATGTCGGGGTTGTGGGATAAATTTTCAAGGCAAAGCTCACCGGTGGCAAAGGTTTCGACAGAGAAGTCGCCCTGCTCAAGAAATTCGAGTTCGAGTGATTTGAGGAAGAGGGCATCGTCATCTACCAGGAAGATTTTTATTTTATTTCCGTTGTTCATTTGTTCAGGTTTTTAATTGAATCCAGTTCTTCGCGTAATTCTTTGCAGGCTTGTGTGCAAACTTTTTCGAGCTCCATTACCATGTCAGCTACTCCATCGTCCTGCTGTTGTGTGTAGGCAAATTCCTGCACTTTTTTTGCCATGATTTCGAAATGAAGGCTGATGCCTACAATTGAGAAAGAAGGAATCATTTTATGCACGGCCATGTGCAGCGATTTCCAGTCTTTGTTTTGCATGCTAAGTTTCATGGTGTTGATGAGCGGAGGGGTTTGATCGAGATAGAGCGAAATCATTTCTATCATTAAAGCCGGGTTGGATTTAGTACGGTGGTTCAGGTACTCCAGGTCGATACAGCGCGCCACTTTAGTTTTGGTTTCCCCCTCTAAATTGGATTGCGCATGAAGCACAGGTTTCTTTACCAATCCAACTATTTTGGTGTAAAGCAATCGTTCGTCAACAGGCTTAGCTATGTAGTCGTTCATACCCACAGCTTTGCATTTTGCCAAATCAACAGTAGTTACATCGGCAGTTAAAGCAATGATGGGGATGCTGGATTTTAAAACGTTACGGATATAATCGGTGGTTTCGAAACCGTTCATTTCGGGCATTTGAAGGTCCATTAAAACAACATCGTATTCTTTGTCTTTCATTTTTTCGATGGCTAGTTTTCCGTTGGCAGCAATGTCGCAGCCAAACCCAAAATCGTCCAACAGGGTTTTCATGAGCAACTGGTTTAGGGCAATGTCTTCCGCTACCAATACCTGCACGTTTTTTATTTCGGCATTGAGCTCTAATATTTCCTGCTCCAGTTCGGCTTCGGCTTTTGTTTTTTGAAAGCTTAAAATAAAGCTGAAGGTGGAGCCTTCGTCTACTTTACTGGTAACCATGATGCTTCCGCCCTGGGGTTCTACTAGCTGCTTAACTATGGCAAGCCCCAAGCCGGTGCCTCCATACAGGCGTGATGTGCCGCTGCTGGCCTGCTGAAAGTTTTCGAAAATCTTTTCGATTTTATTTTCGGGTATTCCGATTCCGGTATCGGACACCGAAAATTTAATAGTGGCATTTTCTTCATCCTGATGAATGAGTTGGGCGCTCACAGTAATTTTGCCCCTGGAGGTAAACTTTACCGCGTTGCTAACCAGGTTAAGAATAATCTGGTGCAAACGCACAGGGTCACCTACCAGCACTTCGGGAATATTGTTGTCGTATTCCCTCACCAACTCTAAATTCTTTTCCTGAATTTTTGTATCGAAAAGGTGAAGCATGGCAGAAAGAGATAAAGCCATTTTGAATGGCACCTGTTCAAAAGTCATTTTACCTGCATCTACTTTTGCTAGATCGAGAATGTCGTTAATGAGCACGATGAGTGCATCGCCACTCATCTTAATGGCTTGTAAATATTCTTTTTGCTTGGGCGTTAAATCAGTTTTGAGGACCACTTTTGTAAACCCGATAATCGCATTCATGGGCGTGCGGATTTCGTGGCTCATGTTCGACAGGAATTGCTGTTTAGCTTTAACGGCATCTTCGGCTATAAGCGTTGCTCTTTCAGCTTTGCTTTTTGCTTCTTCAGCAATTTCTGTAGCCAACTCAGCAAACACTTTTGCTTCCATTAATTCTTTTTCAGCTCTCTTTTGGGCCGTAATATCTCTTGCCGCAGCAAACACCCCTAACACCTTTCCTTTATTGTCTTTATACACCGAAGCGTTGTATAATACATCGGTTAGCTTTCCATTTTTGTGACGGATGGTGAGCGGATAATCAGCTACAAAGGATTTTTCAAAAACCCTTTTATATCCTTCGCGCGCTTTTTCCGGTTCGGTAAAATAATCGGAGAAGTCTGTTCCTACCAGTTTGTCTCGCGACACTCCGGTTACTTTTATGGAGGCTTCATTCACATCCGTAATTTTTCCCTTGGGCGAAATAGTAACCAAAGGATCGGTTGAAGCTTCAATTAAACTGCGCGCATACTGTGAGTCCTGTTTTGCCGTATTGCCGGATGCCTCCAGCTCCTTGTTTTCAATTTCGCGTTTTGCTTTCTCTTTAATTTGAAAATCAAGTTCTATATCAGCAATGACTAATTCATCGGCTCTTTTTTCTTTCTCTTTGGTTTGAAATACAAGTTCTTTGTTAGCAATAACTAACTCATCTGCCCGTTTTTCCTTTTCCTTATTTTGGAAAACAAGTTCTTTGTTGGCAATAATTAGTTCTGCGGCTCTTTTTCTTTTCTCCTCTGTTTGAAAAACAAGTTCTTTATGAGCAATAACCACAGCAGATATATCTCTGTCGATGGTAGCTACGCCAATAATTTGGCCTTTTTCATCCTTTATAGGCGAGAGGTGAACGGTGATATCCATAACAACTCCATCTTTTCTTAAACCCCGTGCTATGTGATTAGAAATTGTTTGTCCTGCGGTAATTCGTATGGTTAGTTCATGACGGTTATTTTGGTCTTCCGTTGGAATAAGAAGATTAATGTGTTTCCCTATTACCTCTTCTTCCTTATATCCGTACATCAGTTCAGAACCGTAATTCCACCAAGTGATAACACCATCCAGGGTTTTTACCTTTATAGCCAGGTCGGATGAGTCAATGATTTGGGAAGAAAGAGCGCCTCTTTTTTCGTGCTCAATAAGCCGGTTGAAATCTTCCATTTCCTTAATTATTTTCTTTGCCACTGATTTTAATTTATTGCATTTGTCCCCGCATCCTCAGCAGGAGCATTTCCTATTTCCTCAATTGCGCTTCTCCTTCTGTCCTTTAGCTGTTTAAAATGAGATGGGGAAAGCCCTGTGACCTTTTTAAATTGATTGGATAAATGTGCTACACTGCTATAATTCATTTTGTACGAAATCTGCGTAAGGTTCAATTCATCATACAACAACAGCTCTTTTACCTTTTCAATTTTGTGGTTGATAATAAACTGCTGAATGGTTATTCCTTTTACTTCCGAAAATATATTGGAGAGGTACGTGTAATCGTGATTCAGTTTCTGGCTTATATAATCGGAATAATTCACCGAGGGTAATTCATCGGCATAGTGAACCATTTCGATTATTACATTTTTTATCTTCTCAATCAGCACGGCTCTTTTGTCATCCATCAGTTCGAGCCCGGAACTAAGCAGGGCGATTTTCAGTTGCTTCCACTGCTCATCTGAAAGGGTTTCCATTATTTCCACTTCGCCTAAATCAACCACAATGAAATGCAGCCCGAGTTTTTTAAGTTCTTCTTTCACCATCATTTTGCAACGAAGGCTTACCATGTATTTGATGTATAGTTTCAAATGAAATTCTTTAAAAACAGTTAGGGCAAAGGGAGCAACTTTAAATCAGCGTGTGTTATATTACTTTAGTAAAGAGTTACACAAATCACACTTTTCATTTACCAGGCATTGCGCATTTTACGTGTAGGGGCTTGTTTTATCAGATGAGAATGGAAGTTATTCAACCTCCTGAGGTTCTTTGCGCCTCTTCAACAAACTAAGCGAGTACAGATAATTAATGATGCAAGGTAATTGAATTAAGTTAGGCTGTCGTTGCCTATGTGTGAATGATGTAACACTTACAAGTGATTATGTAATGCTTAAAGTGCAAAGCAGAAGACCTTTGCCTCGTGATAATTTCATTCCACTAAACTGAATAAGGTGAAAACAAAAAACAAAATCATTGCTCTTCTATTTATGATTTGTGCAGCCGCTTGCATAGCCCCGCAAAAGGTATCGGCACAGGTATCTGTCAGTTACCAGGTTTTTTATGATGACTTAAGCCCCCACGGTGTTTGGGTAGATAATCCAAATTACGGATATGTATGGGTGCCTAATGTATCGCCCGGGTTTACTCCTTACGCCACCAACGGGCACTGGGTATATACCGATATGGGATGGACCTGGGTTTCTAATTACTCCTGGGGCTGGGCGCCCTTTCACTACGGTCGCTGGTACTCCGATCCTCAATACGGATATGTGTGGGTTCCCGGTAATGAATGGGGCCCGGGATGGGTTACCTGGAGAAGCTACAACGGTTATTACGGATGGGCACCTATTGGTCCGGGTGTAAGCCTCAGTGTTGCGTATGGCAGCGGGTATAGCGTTCCTTACAACCAGTGGACGTTTGTAAGTGGCGGATATATGGGAAGGACGAACATTAATAACTACTACGTAAACAACAATTCTACTTACGTGAATAACTCTACAGTGATTAATAATACGCAGGTAAATAAAACAAGCAACGTAAGTTACAATGCCGGCCCTTCGAGAATGCAGGTAGAAAAAAATTCGGGTAAAACAATTACTCCTGTAGCTCTTAAAGGAAGCAGCAAAACCGGCCAAACATTGAGCGGCAATCAACTTCAGATTTACAAACCGCAGGTACAAAAGAGTTCAGGTGCACAGAAGCCCGCTCCATCGAAAGTTTCAACCATGAAAGAATTGAAACCTGCTTCGCAAAGAACATCGGGCGGAGCTCCTCAAAAAAAAGAACAACCGGTAAGACAGCAAGCAAAGCCAACCCAGCCTAGCGGTGGAGAAAAGCAACCGCAACGTGCGCAACCGTCTCAACAGAAAACATCGCAGCCTCAACGCAGTGTTGAACCTAAGAGAGAACAGCCGCAACAACAGCGTAATGAGCAACCGGTGAGACAACAACCTCAGCATACTGCGCAACCGGCCAGAGAGCAGCCATCGCAGCCACAACGAAGCGTTGAGCCCCAAAGAGAAAGGCGTATGCAACCGCAACATAATGAACAGCCGATGAGAGAACAGCAACAACATAACAGTCAACCGGAACAAAGGCAAGCACCGCCACAACAATCGCAACCGCAACAGTCGCCACCGCAACAACAGCAACATGGCAACCCACAACAGAATAACGGTGGACAGAATCGGCCTCATTAATTCTTATTAAACAGTAATTATTCATTTATCATTTAAACAAAAGCAAACATGAACACAGCAAACAATAAAAACACCGGAACACTAAGTATCAAAAAGATGATGTATGTAATAACGGTGGGTCTACTGACCCTGGCCATACCATCCTGCAACAAAGCAAAGGACAAAGCCCACATTGGAGTATTTATGACCGATGCCCCGGGGAACTTTAATGCCGTAATGGTAGATATACAGAGCGTGGAGGTAACGGGCAGCGGAGGCAGTACCGTATTGCTAAATACGCAGGCAGGTATTTATAACCTTCTTGATTTCTCGAATGGTGTTGATACCCTTATTGCAACAGGAGATTTAGAAGCGGGAGATGTTTCGCAAATCAGATTGATACTAGGACCGAACAACAGCGTAATGGTAGATAGCGTTATTTATCCGCTCAGCACACCAAGCGCCATGCAGTCGGGATTAAAATTGCAAATCAATCAAACCTTTGAACCGGGTGTTTCTTATAGTATCCTCCTCGACTTTGATGCCAATCAATCTATTGTGTTAGAAGGTAACGGAACGTATCAGTTAAAGCCGGTTATCAGAACTATTGATGCCGCGTTATCAGGTTCTATCAGAGGAAGTATTAATTTGACAGGGGTAATTGCCGTGGTAACAGGTACACATAATGGCGTATCTTACTCTACAATAACCAACTTAAACGGGTCCTTTCTTCTTGCAGGTTTACCGGCAGGCACGTATGATTTTACCATCACTCCCCCGCTTCCTTTGTTGCCTGTAACAGTTACAGGAACGGTGGTGACCACAGGAACCTCAACAGATGCAGGCATTGTAGTCCTTTAAATTAGTATCGCTTACACACATACAAACGGCCCTTATGTAAGGGCTGTTTGTATGTACGGGGAGTAAACTTTATAGTACCTAATCATATGTGAATTATGCAACTCTTAACCTGAATTGTGTAACGCTTTAAATACTAAGCAGAACATCTTTGTGGTGTCAAAATTTTATAACCATAAAAAATACATAACATCATGGAAAATTTACTTTACATCATTGCAGTCATTTTAGTTATAGGTTGGGCTATTGGATTTGTTGGCTTTCATGTGGGTGGACTGATTCACATCCTTTTAGTAATTGCAGTCATTGCGGTGCTGTTCCGTATTATCAGCGGAAGAAGAGTGTAGTACTTATCATCTCTAAATTTTATTCATTATTTCAAACAATTTATCAATTATGAAAAAGGTATTTTTTGCCTCCGCATTCGCAGCTGTGTTTCTTTTCTCTTTTTCTTCTTGCAGTAAATGTCAAAGATGTACCAAAGATGGTGGCTCGGAAGTAAGACTGTGCGAAAAGGATTACAACAGCAGCACCGCATACGGCTTTGCAATAGACGTGCAGGAAGGCTTAGGTTACAACTGCAGGTAGTTTTAACCTGTCAGATAATTATAGCGCCTAAAGCGGGTTACTTTAATTCAAGTTTTGGTGTGGTTTTAAAAGGTTGTTTCCCTTTAGTATTGCCTAATTACTAAAATATAATTTAAGGCATTTGAAACAAAATGTGACGGGTGACAATTCCATTACGCTTCATCCAAATCACACATATCGAACTAACCGGATCAACGCAGTGATCCTCCAAATCGCACAACTGGCAAGGGTTTGGTTAAAAATAAGAAGCAGAATCCTTCTAGATCAAAGAAGGATTCCGCTCTGGTAGACTTAAAGATGAACTTATCGAACTTAACGAGAGATATTCAGCTGGTCGAAAGTATTCAAAATATGTAATGGTGTTGAAGTTCAACGGGTGTTGATCGCTACAGAATATCTGTTTGAACCTAGCTGGGTAACAAACAAAGCTGTTTCGAAAGGGCGGATGTTTTATTTGTAGAAGAGAAGAGATTAGGTAGGCTTTTAAAATGTTCTACATTTAATTTCCAAAACACTAACCCGTTTTGGTTTCGATGGCTTTTAAAATAAACGAAATACTGTTACGCTCTTTACGCATTGCACTTGTGTTGCTCATAGTTACCGGTGTGGGCAAAATATCAGTTGCACAAACAATTGTTTATGTTGATTCTTCCGCCACGGGTGCCAATAGCGGAACAAGCTGGGCTAACGCTTACACCAATTTGCAACAGGCGCTTCTAAATTCAGTAGCTGGAAACGAAATTTGGGTGGCAAAAGGCACCTACTATCCTTCGGATACCAACAGGCTTGCGCATTTTGATCTGAAGGACAATGTTTCGATGTATGGCGGCTTTGCCGGAAACGAAACAAGCCTGTCGCAGCGCATTCCCAATACCAGCGAAACTATCCTTAGCGGTGATATTGGTCTTAAGGGGGATACCGCTGATAACAGTTGCCATGTTCTTTTCGCGCACTGGGTATATGAAAATACCGTGCTCGATGGTTTTACGGTGGAGTATGGGCATGCAACGCTCTTCATTTTAGGTCAGGTTTCGAAAGATGGCGGGGGCTTGTACCTGGATGAGTGCCGGTTTGCAATAAGTAATTGTGTATTTCGCTACAATTACTCCACAGAAAGCGGTGGTGCAATTGATTGGGGAGGGGGTAGCCAAATGATTTTTACTAATTGTATTTTCTACAGAAATGTATCGGGGATGGCGGGTGCTGTTTATGGTTTTTCCGGTTTCGGAGTAATGCGTAATTGTCACTTCATCGAAAACTCTACTTATATCGGGCAATACAGCAATTCGGCCGGTGCCATGGTTGCCAGGAGCATTGACCTTTACAATTGCACATTCAGGAAAAACCATGCAAAATCTGTGGCGGGAGCGGTTTTTGTTAATGCCTTCGCCAAACTTTACGAGTGCGTTTTTGATTCAAACTACTGTACTAACGGAGGAGGCGCTGTTTATATGAACGAAGGCCAGAACCTATTTTACAAGTGCACTTTCTCAAATAATTATACCACCGGCACCGGAAGCAGAGGAGGTGCCCTCGAACTTTATGAGGCCGATGGCTATAGCAACATCGACAATTGTAATTTCGTGAATAACCGGTGTGAAGGCGATGGGGGAGCTATTTACATTTTCGATTCCCGTGCCCGTATTCGCAATTGTATTTTCAACAGCAACTTCAGTCGCTGGCGGGGAGGGGCGCTGGCTTTTGTTTCGGGCGATAAAGTGCTTACGCTTCACAACTCCAATTTTATTAAGAACAATGCTGATAGCCTCGGCAAGGCATTTTTCGACTGGAATATCTGGTACACAGGCACTCGCGTAAACAACTGTATTTTTTCGAATAATGGTCTTCCCGAAATTCAGCGACAGACAGGTTCATATGTCACCCATGTGCGGCATAGTATAGTACAAACTCCCGACACTGGTGTTGGAAATATAGTTGCCAATCCGTCTTTTGTAGACACGGTAGGCATTGATGGAATTGCGGGGACCGTGGATGACGATTTTCGTTTGCAGGCTAATACGGTTGGCATCAACCAAGGCCTTGCAGATACTTCTGTTTATTTTCTTTTGCCTGAGGACTATGCCGGCAACCCACGCATTATTGATACCATAGATATAGGGGCATATGAGTGGAACAATTGCGCTGATACTCTCGGTAATGCTATAGCTGGTAACGATACTGTGCTTTGCGGTTTTGCTTCGCAGGCCCGACTTTATGCTTCGCTTCCCCAAAACGGCACTGGCAGGTGGAGGGTAATAGAAGGAGTGGGTTACATTGATACAATGTATTCGCGTAACACCAAAATTGTCCAGGTTTTGTGGGGCACCACCAAGGCAGAATGGATTACACAATACTGCGGCATTACAAAGCGCGATACAGTAACGATTGTGAAGTCAACTGCATTATCCAATGTTACCATCACCGCAGGCGGTCCTTTATCTTTTTGCACAGGTGGTTCTGTATCGCTGAGTGTTCCTGCCACTTACACTGCTTACAGATGGAGCAATGGTGCAACTACTTCATCTATTACCGTTTCTAATTCCGGAAGCTACTCGGTAAGTGTTACTGCTTCATCGGGCTGCACAACAACGGGCTCTTCAACGGTTACGGTAACTATGTATTCCAATCCATCTAAACCTTCTATCGCTCATTCGGGGGATACAGTGTTGTGCGGCAACGAAACCATTACTTTGAATGCGCCCGGGGGATACAGTGCTTATGAATGGACCAACAACAGCACTGCTTCTTCTGTTACCGTGAGTGACAGCGGTAACTATGCCGTAAGGGTAAAAAATTCAAATGGATGCTGGAGCGTTTACAGCGATACCACTCGAATAACTCAGTTTGCAAATCCTGTAAAACCTGCGCTTACTCTTTCCGACTCCAACGTTTTTTGCGCGGGTGATAGTGTGGTCGTTTCAACTCCATCGGGTTATACCATCTACAACTGGAATAATAACACACATCTGAATTTTGTCACTTTGTACGATACCTATAATTTATTTCTGTCGGTAGTAGATAATCATGGCTGTGTAAGTCCAAACTCAGATACGGTCCACGCACAAAAAGTAACGGTAGGCACTCCGGCTGTTACAGCCAGCGGTGCTATAAGTTTTTGTATGGGTGATTCGGTTACTCTTTTTGCTCCTTCGGGTTACACTGCCTATCATTGGAGCACCAACAGCACTAATTCATCTATTAAAGTTAATACACAAGGCAACTACAAAGTGCAGGTGCAAAATGGCATGGGTTGTTGGAGCGCATATTCTGTTATTACAACGGTTACAGTTCATGCTTTACCAGGTAGGCCTGTTATTACGGTTAACGGCCCCCTGAATTTTTGCCAAGGGCAAAGTATTGTTTTAACTTCTTCTTCCGCTTCTTCCTACCAGTGGTCAAATGGTTATACTGCAAATAGTTTCAGCATCACTACCTCCGGAAATTTTTCTGTAAGGGTTACTAATTCATTTGGTTGTCAGAGCGTTTATTCCAACACCGTTCATGTGGTAGTATATCCTCAGCCTTCTTCTCCTGTTATACAGGAAGGGGGTATTACTTCCTTCTGCGTAGGAGCCAGTGTAACGCTAACTGCGCCTTCCGGTTTTAGTTCCTATCAATGGTCTACGAGTGAAGTATCGGAGGCAATTACAGTAAGTACGAGTGGAAATTACAGCTTGCGGGTGACTGATGCAAATGGTTGCCAGAGCACCGTTTCAAATCCTGTTACGGTAAATGTTTTTCCCGTTCCGGCAGCACCTGCGATTACTGTGTCGCCACAAAATACCGTTTGCCGTGGCGATTCTGTACTGCTTACTGCATCGGGAAATTACCCCACATATCATTGGAACAATGGACAAAACAGTCCGTCCATTACACTTTTTGATGATGAGACTTTAACTGTTTACGCAACCGATGCAAACGGATGTGTAACTTCAAATTCAGCTATTGTTAGTATAGGTTTCATTGATAATCTTCCCGCACCTGTTGTTACTTTACAAAATGAAAATGAATTGACTGCTGATGTACAGGCGAACCATTACAACTGGAGGCTGAACGATTCACTGCTGAATGTGGATGCACAAAGTTTTTCGGCTTCCCTACCCGGCACTTATTTTTTAATAGCAGAAAGCAACGGATGTTTTTCTGATACCAGCAATAAAGTGGTTATTGAATGTGTTGCAAAGGGAGTGAAAACAGAAATTTTTATCTCTCCCAATCCCAGCGATGGCGATTTCAGTTTAACGGTAAACGGATATAACAGTACGCAGGTGAAAGTTACTCTCTTTAATATCCTCGGTCAAAGTCTCAGCGAGGAAATGGAATTAAATACCGATAAGTGTTCTCTCGGTAACTTTGCTTTCAATTTCAGCAACCTGCTTAAAGGGGTTTATATTCTAAGGTTGAATGTAAATGGTGAACTCACTAAAATACCTTGGGTAAAAGGTAAATAAGACGTAAGTTGCTCAAATTATCCATTGCCCTTGCAAAGCTGAAATAGAGTTAAGAGTGCTTGGGTTTCGCGCCTCTGTCTGCCATGCAAACAAAAAAGACAGGGGCATTTCAAATGGTATATAGGTCTAAGAACTTGAAATGGGCAATTCGCTGTCAACCTGAATAAAAGTTAGCCGAAAGAAAATAATTCAATTGGCTTTTCTGTCTACTACGCCTGGAACCATCATACCGAAATTGTCACAGTCATGCAAATTGGAGTTATCGCGTCTAATCTCAGGACGGGATAATGACTCAGCCATCCTTTCGTTTTGTACCATCAATTTAGCCAATAGATTTAACTGACCTACCGTCAATTGCGCACCACTTACAAATCGAACATGAGTAAGAGTTAAATCTGCCCAGCCAACATGTTTGGGATCTAAAAAATCATCAGTTTTAGACATTATTTCCCATTCAACATTGCCGCCCTCCGGATTGCAAACTTCAGTTAATAATAACATATCGTTTAAATCACCGTTTGGAGCGGTATTGTAAAGCTCAACCGTTTTGGCGAATGACGGTGTGTGTGTGTTTCCAAATTCGAATGAGCCCATGTGTTGAATTTTTAATGAAAGTAGGATAAATTTTTCATGAACTTCTAATATGCTTTTAATTTCAAAAAATAGTAACTGCTTAGCAGAATCCTTTCAATCGCAATTAAATGGCTGTTTGATTGCATGGGCCGGTGCCGCAGATCAATGAAAGCCGAGGTCAAGTGAGCATGAAGTTTTCGGAGCTCTTGAAACTCACATTCTCAATAAGCTGTTATTAGCTCTAATCCGTATTGGTAAAATATTTTCGGCCTTTGTGGGTTTGGAATTCCAGCCTCAGGTGGTCAAAAGCACCGACTCGTTCAATTAAACCCTGAACAAGCCGTTCGGAAATTCCGAACAGTTCAAACTTAAAGGAAAAAGAGTCTTTCCAGAGAGTCGGAGTATTATTATCTTGCTTTAATTTTATCCAAGGAGATTAGTACTTCTTTCTTAAAGTTGAAGAAGTATTATTAGCTAGGATTGTGGTGAATTATGGTTGGCAAGCAGTACTTAGCCATTTCAATTTATTCCGAATGCCCACTCAATCCTTTCCATATTACTTACCTCCACACTAGGCACATCAAAATCTTCAAGTACTTTTCCTTTGAGTAAGTAACAACCTTTACCGGTGAATGGATATTTGGCAATGGACAGGGGAAAATGAACCGTGTCAAACAGTTTTCCTTTGCTATCAGTAAAACATCCGAAATACATCACATCACCGTTAATAGTAATCACCTTGCGAATGTTGGCGTAATAGCCGACAATGTAAATGACGTTACCGATATGGTTCATTAGTTCATCTGCAAACACAGTTCCATTGTATTGTTTTTTCAGAAGAGTAAAGGGTGAAGTATAAAAGAACGAAAGAATTTTCATTTCATCGAGTGCGCTTTCATACTTATTGTATTCAAGCGGAGGCAAATCGTTGGATGGCGCTGCGGCTTCGAACAATTCCTTTTTCGGGACAGATTTTTTCTCCTTGCTCAAAAGTAGGTGAGCTTCCCACAATAATTCTTTACTCGCCTTGCCGGTAAAACGAAAAGCATTTATGCGAATTAGAATCCTTAACTGTTCTAAAGAAATCGAAACGCGCATTACAAAATCATTCAGGCTTCTGAATTTTCCTTCCAATTCTCGCGCATGAAGCAGATTTTTTACCGTTGTCTTTTCTAAATCCTTGATAAGACACAATCCCATGTAAATAGTTTTACCGTAAAGTGCAGCCAGGTTGACACTTCTGTTTACACAAGGTAATTCTATTTCTGCGCCAACCATACGAGCTTCATGCAGGTAAAATTCAGTGGAATAGAACCCACCGAAATTATTCAGCACACCGGTCATAAATTCAACCGGATAATACGCCCGCAAATACAAACTCTGATAGCTCTCTACGGCATACGAAGCAGAATGACCTTTTGCAAAAGAGTAACCGGCAAAACTCTCTATCTGCCGCCAGATTTCAGCAGCTTCCTCATCGGGATAGTTTTTATGTTTACAGTTACTAAAGAACTTTTCTTTCACCTGCTGAAATTCAGCGCGGGAACGAAACTTACCGCTCATACCCCTTCGCATCACATCTGCTTCTTCTAAAGTTAATCCTGCGTAATAGTGAGCTACTTTAATTACATCTTCCTGATATACCATTACACCGAAGGTCTCCGGCATTATCTCCAGTAACTTTGGATGTGCAAGTTTTCTTCTTTCCGGTTCACGGTATCGTAGAATGTATTCGCGCATCATTCCCGAACTTGACACACCTGGACGTATTACGGAGCTTGCCGCAACTAATCCGAGATAATCCTGCACTTGTAGTTTACGCAGCAGTTGACGCATGGCCGGTGATTCAACATAGAAACAACCAACAGTATTTCCGTTCTTCAACATTTCGCGAATACGTTCATCATTTTTAAAATCCTGTATCCGGTGAATGTCAATTTCAATTCCCTGATTTGTTTTCGCTAAATCCACAGCATCTTTGATGTGA
>JAZKEP010000033.1:22618-23453 GCA_040387015.1 Bacteroidota bacterium | reverse complement strand
TAACAGCTTCCTTAATATGCCCAATTCCCCTTTGAGAAAGAATATCGTATTTGTAAAGTCCAGCATCTTCCGCTTCAAGCATAGAGAATTGTGTGGAAGGATAACCAACCGGAAATAATTCAAGCGCTGAATAATAAGTAACCGGCTTTTCTGAAATCAGGATACCGCAAGAGTGAACGCTTAACTGATTTGGCAGGCCGTGAATGTGCGATGCGTATTGCAACACCAACTGACCGTATTGGTCAAGTTTCTTTTTTGATGGAATATCAGATTGCAGTTGGTCTATTTCTTCATCCGGTAATCCGAATACCTTTCCGATTTCACGAATGCAGGACTTTCTTTCGAAGGTGCTGTAACTGCCAACGAGTGCGACATGATTTTGATACTTCTCAAAAATATAATCACGTATTACATCCCGGTCGGTGTGTGAGAAATCAATATCAAAATCGGGTGGACTTCTTCGTGACGGATTGATAAACCGTTCAAAATACAAATCGAGTTCTATCGGGTCAACATCAGTTATTCGTAAACAGTAAGCGACTAAGCTATTCGCTCCACTCCCTCTACCTATGTAAAAGAATCCCCTTGACGCTGCAAAACTTACAATGTCCCAGTTGATGAGAAAGTAGGCCGTAAAACCTAAATCTTCAATCATCTTTAATTCCATATGAAGGCGCTCGTAAATAACCGGTGTTGGATTTTGGTAACGATACAAGAGACCCTCATGCGCCAATTTTTCAAGCATCTCAATATCTTTCTCATCACTTTGAGTAAACCGTCTTTTGTTTTTCGCTTTCCCGAATTCAAAATCTATCCCCGGTTGTTCGAGAATACA
>JAZKEP010000033.1:2537-22608 GCA_040387015.1 Bacteroidota bacterium | reverse complement strand
TATTTTCGATAGCTATTGGATATTCTCCATAGAGTTTTTTCAATTCCGTTTCGTTAATGAATTTGTCTTCTTCATTCCCCTGCTCCGTCTTCGGTAGTTTGCTGAGCAGTTCATTGTGATAAATAGCGCGAAGCAACCTGTGCGTATTGAAATCCTTTTTGCTTCGGAATGAAACTGTAGTTAGCATCACCAATTTTCCTTTCGGTATCTTCTTTCCGTAAATCCTGAAAGCGGAAATATCCTTGGGATTTAAACCGAGCCATTCGTTCTCTTTAAGCGTAAATCCGGTTTGTCTTCTCCACGGTGTTATGAGAGTGCAATTTGGCAGATATGGAGGTTGAATCGGGACATCCTCATGTTTCATTTTATAGTGGGTAAGAAATTCATTCAACTCTCTAAACCCTTCGGTGTTATTCGCAATGCCGATGTAAAGTTGCTCCGTTCTTTTTCTGAAATCAATACCGATGGTGGGATGAATTCCATACTTTGGTGCGTGCCTCATGAAATCAATACACCCGGATGTGTTATTGATGTCGGTGAGAGCAAGATGTGTTGTTCCATTCTCCTTCGCACATTGCAACAGTTCCTCTATGGACATCACTCCGTAGTTCAAACTAAAAAAACTGTGGCAATTCAAAAACATAACTCATGTATTAGATTAAGCGTGACGATGTGCCGGTGGTGTTGGTGGTTCACCGTTCCACGGATTCCATACTCCGAGGTTCTTCTGGTCTAAAATCTGCGCTCGGGTTACCACGCGACTGTCTTTATATTTCTTTCTCAGGTAATCCATCTGCTGATAGAGTTGAATCAGTTCAACAGAATCTTCGAGTAAATTGATTTGATGGCCACCACCCACTAAGTGGCTGCACTTCACTCCTATCAGCCTCACCAACTGCCTTCTGTCAAAAAGTTCATTAAATATCTCATGGGTTTTCTGCATGATGGTGTGGTCACAACTGCTGTAAGGAATCCGCTTTTGTTTGCTGTACGTCTGCATATCAGAGTAACGGACCTTAACCGTAATACAGGCGGTCAATTTATTTCCCATCCGTAGCTGATAGGCAATTCCTTCTGCCATGGCCATCAGAATATTGGTGAGTTTCTTTACATCAATCGTATCTCTGTCAAAAGTTCTTTCCTGGGAAAGTGAATCGCGTTCATAAAACTGTTTTACAGGTGTGTTGTCAATACCTTGTGCTTTGAGCCAAACACTTTGTCCGTTTTTGCCCAACACTTTTTCTATGGCTTGTTGCGGCATTTGTTGAAGTGTATAAATGGTTTTGATACCGAGTTCGCTCAACACCTGATAGGTTTCATTTCCGACACTTGGAATTTTACGAACAGATAGCGGAGCGAGAAAATCTTTCTCTCTGCCAAATTCAATCCGCATCTGTCCGCTGGGTTTTGATTCACCGGTAGCCACTTTTGATACTGTTTTGTTTGTCGACAAACCCATTGAAACCGGAAGGCCTGATTCTTTAATGATTTTAGTTCGAAGTTCGTTGGAGAATTTTACCACTCCGAATATTTTATCCATGCCGCTCATGTCTAGATAAAATTCGTCCACTGATGCTTTTTCTACTACAGGTGCATCTGCGCGTATGATGTCGGTAATCATGCCTGAATAGTAAGAGTATCGTCCTGAATCTCCTTTGATCACTGCTGCTTCCGGACATAGCCTCCGCGCAATTTTCATGGACATGCCGGAATATATTCCATATCCGCGCGCTTCATAACTGCATGATGCTACTACGCCTCTATCACTTACTCCGCCAACTAAAACGGGTCTGTTTTCGAGTTTACTGTTGAGTAATCGTTCCACCGAAACGAAGAAAGTGTCGAGGTCTAAGTGAACGATATTGCGTTCATTGTTACTGCTCCATATCATAGATCTTAATTTTAAATTGACAGCAATACTGTCAATACATTGTTTATGATATAAACATTATTATTTTTGGAATCCAAATAAATCGGCATGAAAATTTTCTTTGGCACTAACATCAGACTGCTCAGGGAGCGAAAAAAACGGTCGCAGCAAATGATGGCAGAACTGATAGGAATCAAGCGCTCTATCCTGAATAACTATGAGAACAACACTTCGAACCCTTCTATTGACAATCTGTTGCTGGTGTCCGAGTATTTCGGTATCAGCATCAATACGCTCCTGACAATTGACTTCTTGAAATTATCGGGTGCTCAACTCAGCGATTTAGAAAGAGGGTATGACGTTCACGTTAAAGGAAGTCAGTTGAGGGTTTTGGCTACAACGGTGAATGAAAAAAACGAGAACAATGTTGAACTGGTATCTGTAAAAGCAAAGGCGGGTTACACAGCCGGATATACAGACCCTGAATACATCGGCTCATTACCATCCTATCATTTTCCTCTGCTTTCCAGAAATAGGAAGTATCGCATGTTCCAAATCAGCGGAGATTCCATGTTGCCAATACGCAACAACTCCTGGGTTACGTGTGAGTATATCGAGGATTGGAGCAGCATTAAAAGCGGACAGTGTTATATACTAGTTACAAAAGATGACGGGGTAGTGTTTAAGCGTGTCTATAATCGGATTAAAGAAGATAAAACTCTTTTAATGGTCTCGCTGAATCCTCTTTTTGAACCTTATGAAATAAAAATCAATGAAGTTTTAGAAGTGTGGAAATTTACCCTGAAATTCAGCGACCAGTTGATAGATGAAACTGCCGGATAACTTCAATCAAAAAAAATAACTTTCTATTACTTTAGAGATATGTTTTACAACTATCACATGTTAAAGTTAAATCAGGTGAACAATTATTGAACCGCTATAAACTTCGAATCGGTGTCCGTAAGAAATTATTGGAGCGACATGCACCCCAAAGGGCTTTTGATCCAACATTCAACAATTGCCATTTTGAAGTATTCGCTAATCCCCTTTCTGATTTAAGTAAGGATATATCGGGCGCTAAGCCAGCTATCCGATCTTCAGAAAAATTCATGGGTGAAAATAGATTTATTCCAAACATGCCTCTTGAGTTTTCTAATCAGGAGCGTAAACAATTCCGACTGTGTGCATTTCACTCAAAAATTTACTTTACTTTTTTAAAACCTCAAACTTCAACTCTATCCTTTCTCCGTTTTGGTCAACCAAAGTAAGTATATGATTTCCTGGCTCAGGGCTGAGAGGTATTTGATGAAACTCTTTTGTGTAACCCAGATAAGCATCATCTAAATGCCAATAAACAACGGACTCGGCTGAACGATGAGCTACCTCAAAAACTGCTTTGCCTGTTTTTCCATCTAACTCTACCGGCACATATATTTCAGTTGATTTTTTAGGATAGATAAACTCCATCACCGAAGTTTTACCGTTTGCCATACAACCTTGCTTGTAAGAAGGTAGAACACGGTACTGCGGGTTCTTCGATTTATAATACCATTCCTGCCCGGCAGGTAATACGAACCACGGCTTATGCATCATGTTCACAGGCGATTCGCAATCACTGTTCACTCTCCATTTGCCCGTTCTATCTAGATGAACTATTTGATGAAACGGGCAAGGTGATGTTTTTAATCCTCCTGAAGGAACCCACATAGTTTCTTTCTGTTCACAGATATCTAAAGCGCGGTAACCGCTTTTGGAGCAAACATCAATCTGTTTCATATCGCTGTAAGGTTGCCCAAACCAGGCACTTGTTTTCAGTAGCTTAAAAATATCAAACATGATTGGCGCAGCAGTTGATACTCCTGTCAGCCCGGGGCGACCTTCACCATCTGCATTGCCCACCCAAACTATCACTACATATTTTGGAGTACAACCAACAGCCCATCCATCACGGAAACCAAAACTGGTTCCTGTTTTCCAGGCAATGCGCTGAGAAGAAGAGAACTCTTTCCAGTTTACCTCCATATCAGGGCGGCTAACTTCTTCCATTGCATTAAACATGCACCAAATGGAACCCGCGCCAGTTACAGTTGAATTCTCCGCACCCTTTTCGTTATTCTTTTTGTGTGACAGAGTAGAAGTAAGCGGATGGATATCACTGCTGAAATATTTTGCTTTATGAGATGTATAGTGATTAAGGGTTCTTGCAAGGCTTGCATACATTCCTGCTATGTCCCACATATTTCCTTCGGCTCCTCCGAGAATGATAGAAAGCCCGTAATGCGAAGGCGGCATGTTGAGTGTAGTCATTCCTGTTTTCTTCAGTTCATGATTAAACTTATCGGTTCCGTAAGTGCGAAGCATACGCACAGCAGGAATATTTAACGAGCGTTCAAGAGCACGCTTCGCAGGAACTGCGCCATCGAATTGTTCATTGAAATTTTGAGGCGAATAACCTGCTATCTGCGTAGGAATATCTGCCACTAAAGTATTCGGTAAGATATCTCCTTCATCGAGCATGGCAGCATAAAGAAACGGCTTCAAAATACTCCCTGTGCTTCTAGGTGAAGGAATCACATCTACTTCACCTTCGATATCTTTTTGTTTTAAGTCGGTGATATTGCCAACATACGCGAGCAGTTCTCCTGTTTCGACATCCGCCACTAAAGCAGCTACATTGTTTATTCCGTTTCCCTTTAACTCTTCGTGATGACGCATTACAATATTGCTCACTTGCATTTGCAAATCTTTCTCCAGCGAAGATTTGGTGATGGCAATTTCAGATTTGCTCTTGCGAACATTTTCGGAATGTATTCTGCTCAGTAAATGAGGCGCATATTGAGGAAGCGGAATGGGTTTATCAGGAAGCGGTTCTGCCTTTGCAAGCAGACAAGTTGTAGAATCTATCGTCCCGGTTTTATTCAGGTTTTCTAACAAACGATTTCGCTTTTGGAATAACAGCATTCTATTTTTACCGGGGTGAACCAACGAAGGGCTGTTCGGTAAAACGGCAAGCGTGGCTGCTTCTCCCCACGAAAGCTGCTCCTGATTCTTTCCGAAATATCTCCATGACGCAGCATCCAACCCAACAACATTTCCACCGAAAGGGGCGTTGGAAGCATAGAGCGAAAGAATTTCCTTTTTGGAATAAGATAACTCGATCCGAAGTGATAAAGCAATCTCAATGAATTTTTGCCAGATAGTTCTGGGTCTGTTTCTTGACAAGCGGATTACCTGCATGGTTAACGTGCTACCGCCACTCTCTACTTTTTGGGAGTTAATATTCTGCTTAGTAGCTCTTAGCAAAGCAAACGGGTCAACACCCGGATGTTTGTAGAAGCGTTTGTCTTCGAAGCAGACAATCGCTTTTTCAAACTTCTCCGATACATTTTCGTTTTGCGGAAACCTCCATTGCCCGTCATTGGCAACCAAAGCACCGAGCAGTTGTCCGTTTCTATCCTCTAACACCGTTGAAACACTTACATCGAAAAGTTTATTCGGTAAACTGAACCAAAACAACAAAAAGAAAATCAATAGCAGCGACAACCACAACAAGTATGTTCGTCTAAAGAATTTGCTTATCACAAACTACTTGCTTGATGTTAGTTTTTTCTCTTGAGTACCGCTACCTACTTTAATCCATTTACCCGCTTGAACTGCGTTGATAGAAGCATCATACATCGCTTCGGTATAAACGGCAGGCAAATAGAAATCACCCAAGTAGCTTGAGTTAAGATACACACGGAAAGTTTTTGTTTCTTTCACTTTCAAATCGAAGAAAGTATTCACGCGGTCATCGCGAATATCCTGATACCTCGGAACAGAAAGACCTGAAACATTTTCTCCTCCGTCTAAGCGGGTATTAAGAATCTCCCAACCCGATGGAAAGATTTGTGTAAGCGCCATCTCGGCATAATCGCCTCTGTTGCCGGGATTGGTAACACTTACCTGCACATAAAAATCTTTCCCCTGTTCAAGATGAGAATGATCAATTTCCTTATCGTCCATATCCTTGTATTCCACCTTCATATCGACCTCACTGCGCGATGAAGTAACGTCACCAATTTTCGGAATGCCTTCAGAAATTATTCTGGCGTATAAAATTCCTCTGCCTGTATTCGTGACTGAAGCTATTCCGTTCTCTGTTCCTTTTACTTTCGCATTCACCTGTTTTATCAGCGATTGCGTAGCCACTGTTTGTGACTGCGATGCATTGAACTGATAAGCAAAATTCATTTCTGCTTTCGTACCTGATTTGCCAGCGTACTTAGAGATTGCTAAAAGAGAATACGATGTTGTCTGTGTACTCATCCATTGATTGTTACATAAAGCCGCTGATATTTCTTTCACTAAGTACGTTGCCTTTTCGCGCTTACCCATTAAACTCAGTGATTCGAGAATGATTGCTTCATCTCTTTCATCTGAGCCATAGGTTCCTGAAAGGTCTCTGTAATCCTTTACAGTAAGAGGTAAATTAGCAGTTAACTGATTGGCAACTTCGGGTTGACCCGCCAATTGATACGCAGAAGCCAGATTCCACAACGCTAAGGGAGGAAGGTTTTTGTTTTCCTTTAAGCGGTTCATGCTTCCCAACTCTGGTGATTTAGCCAATGCCAAGGTGTAAAGCCGATATGCCTGTGTGTTTGCCGATTCATCGTCAGAGGAAGACCATGTTGTAGCTTTGTTACGCTGATACTTTTTCCATTGGTCAAGGAACCCATTTGGAAGTGAATACCCTTTCAGTTCAGCTTCAATAATAAAATGACCAGCATAGTTAGTTGCCCATTCATTCACTTCATTCTCACCGGGCCAGTAGGTCATAGCACCTGATGACAATTGAAATAATTTCAGCCGTTCGATACCTGCTTTGATATGTTTTTCAATTTCTGTTTTTTGAGCAGGTGGTAAGTCCATCAAATCGGTTAAATAAAGTTGAGGGAAAACGGAAGAAGTGGTTTGCTCTACACAACCATGCGGATAGTGAATGAGATAATTCAAACGCTTACCTAAGTTAAGCGAAGGAATAGTTGACACTTCAAGAGTTACTTTATTGGTACCCGCAATGCCTATTGCTTTATAATTTACTTTCCAGTTTTTACCCGCATCTAACACTGTATCTATCACCTCCGCATCTTTCACTTTTAGTTTGAAATTTAATATCTCATCCCCGGGTTGCGAGAAGGTGAGCGACTTGGCTTTTTCTCCATCAACAACAATAAGGCTATTGGAAGTAATTTCAACTTTCACATCCTTCACATGATTCTCCATTGCAAACAAGGTAACGGGCAGGTCGACACTTTCACCCGGGGCAAGCACGCGTGGGAGAGTAGCCAGCACCATCAAAGGTTTACGTACCGGTGTTGATTTTTCTGCAAAGCCATAAGCTGCATCTTCTCCGGCCACTACCATGGTACGCACTGCGCCTACATACTGAGGCATCGTAAATTTATGTGCTCTTGTTTCTCCTTTTTCTAAATGGAAAGGGCCCATGAACTTAACTACCGGCTTAAAACGGTTTGCTTTTTTTCCTTCTTTCGGTTTGTTCATTCCTTCATCGCCACCAATAGCGAGAATACGTTCTAAACGCGCACCCCATGCACCAATCACATCATCAAACATATCCCATGTTTTAACCCCGTGTGCTTCGCGGGCATAGAAAGCATTCCAAGGGTCAGGAGTTTGAAATCTGGTGAGGTCGAGTAAGCCTTCATCCACCACTGCTATAGTGTAAGTCATGGCTTTACCCTTCTCTTCGCTTACAGTAAGATTAACGTGTTCTAACGGTTGTAGCACATCATCCATTTTTATAATAGGTTTCAAATGCGTGTTGGGGTTTTCTACCTGTATAGGAATGATGCCATACATCCTTATCGGTAAATCGTTGATGGTTTGTGCGTGTGGCTGCAACAGGGTTACATTCACATACACATTCGGAGCCATATCAGGAGTCACCGGAATTTTGAACTGCGCTTCACCCTCCATTCCTTCCAGCCAATAAGTTTTTAAAACCTTAGTTCCCGATTCAACACTAATCAATGCCCTTCCGCTTTTACCCATAGGGATAGTAAGTGTTGCTTGCTCACCCACTACATATTTTTCTTTATCTGACGTAAACGAAAGCATGGTAGCGCTGCTGCCCATATCTTTCTGTGCGCGGCCTGCCCAGCCCGGCCAATCCATATAAAATACTTTACCCGTGGTGTGGCCCGATGACAAATCTCTTGCCTTCAAAAAGTATCTTCCCCAATTAGGATAGTTTAAACGCATCATCCACTTGCCTTCGCCATTAGTCGTAGTAATGGTATCGCGTTGCAGAAATTGGTTGTAACTGGTGCTGTTATAATTGATTGAGTTTTCTTCAGATTTATCCCACCACCATTTCCACTGAACTTTATAAAACTCAATTTCAATTTTTCTTGTGGTTGCAGCAGGTGCCCCGTTTCTGTCAACAGAAACAATCTGCACAGCGTGATTGGTATCTGTCAGCAACATGCCTCTTGCCTTATCGCCTTTAGGCAAACGGATACCCGTGTAAACATCGTAAGGATGATAGGGCATAGAAAAGCGATCAACACTGAAATTACCTCCGGGCTCAAATGCCTTAGTAACAAAGTTGGCCTGTAACATTCCCGGTGCCGCATCTTCTACTTTAATATCTGCTGTAACCATTGCTTTACCATTCGCATCAATTTCATTTTCGAAAAGCACTTGCTTATCGGAATAGAATTTACGCGTAGGGTCATCGAAAATAAATTCGCTGTATTTAGGAAAAGCGGTTTTTGAAGCCACTAAGTTTACATCAACTGTAACTTTCAGGTTTCTTGCTGCTGCTCCCGTTAACCAGCGCACTTCCATTTGTGCCGACTCGTTTTTATCTTTTGATAGATACTTACCCGCAAAGTCAAATTTGATTTTTAAACGGTTAGGCATTACCGTTTCAATGCGTAGTGTTTTGCTGAAAACAGCATTGCCCACTTTTACTCTTGCCTCCCAGCTACCGGTAGGTGCTTCCTCATCGGTTTTAGTAATGAAAGAATAAAACCCATTAGTTGATTCTGTTTTAATCAGCTTCTTGGTAAGCTGACTGCGAGGATTAAACAACTCGAACGAAACAGGATAAGAAGCAGGAAGTATTTTCTGCTTGTCTTCCAATATAAATGTGAGGAACAGCGAATCACCGGGGCGCCACACACCACGTTCGCCATAAATAAATCCTTTGATACCCTTCTGCACTTTCTCACCTGCTACATCGAACATGCTGAGTGAAAGCGAAGAACCATCATCTAATTTCAGATAACCTCTCTGAGTGCCTTTCTTTGCTACTAACAGGTAAGGTTTCTTATCGAGTTTAACTTCGGCAAGCCCGTTGTTATCGGTTACAGCCCGTTGAATAAGCTGACGCTGAAGATTATAAACTTCGAGATTCACGCCAAACTGGGGTACGGTGGTTTTAAGATCGGTAACCGCAAACAGCATAGAACCTTCGGCACCTTTCTTTGCTATTAATCCTAAGTCCGAAGCGAGTATATTGCGCGACACCCATCGCGATGAGTTGTAATATGAACTCTTACAGGGGTTCTCTCTCTGCGACCAATTATAATTTCCATCTTCATCGTAATAGTCCTCTACATAATCCCACGAGCTTGATTCCTTCTCACTTAAATCGTCCCAGGCATCCTCATTGGCTTCTGTATTTTCTTCAGGGGCGGTAGTAGTATCGGTTTCAAAACATTTATACACCGCATACTTTTTCTTAAAGCTGATAGTAACGCGATAGATAGCGCCCTGGTCAACCTTCATCAGTTCGCTCAGGTCGAGCGCATACTGATTCCATTTGGTGATATCGGTTTGCTTGATAGATGAAAGCGGCACCTTTTTCTTCAGCACCACTCTTCCTACGCGCGTTATCTCGTTCTCACCTCCCAAAGTATTCACCTGTAAAAACTGCTGCACATTGTTTTCGAAAATCTTTACCACCCTTACATCAATGGCATTTAAACTTACTGCTTCAAACGGCAGCATTAAACCATTAGAGCTTGGCAGGATAACCCCTTTGCCCGTTAACCGAACCGAAGGTTTTATTTCTTCAAACACTATATCCTGCTTAATATCTTCCTTCAGTTGCTTGCCCAGCACATTGCGCACCGCAGCGACAACAAACAAATCGTAGGTGCCTACATGCCAGGTACCCGGATACACACGAATGGTGTTATCCTCAATCATAAAACGCAGTTCTCCGGGACCTCCCAGTGTAATCAACCCTTGTAGGTTTTGCTTTTCATCTATAGGGTCCGAAAACTGAAGCAGGATATATTGCTCCGATTCGCTTTGCGAAACAGTAGCCCGTGTAAAGCTAAAATCACCGAGGGCAGGAACCGTAATAGTGCGTTCTCCTTTACTGTCTACATCTATTGCTTTACCGTTCCAGCTAAGCGTAACGGTTGATGAATCGGCACCTCTTATAATGCTGTCAACAAAAAAAGCATGAACTGTTCTCTTTTCGTTATGCACCCAACGCACCGGCAGCTTTCTGCCCTGCTGTTCGGCTTTTAATATGTCTTGAACTTTCTCTACATCTTCGGCATCGGCCGTGCTGATATTGCCATACAGCACCTGTCTGTCGAATTGCCTTTTATCGAGCGGACGAAGCCCCTCTACCTCTACTTCGAAAGACTGTTTCATTACAGCGAAGCCGAATTCAAACAGCTTGAATTTTTCGGGCACCTTCATTACTTCACCCAGCTTAAAGACAACGGCATATTCTTTTCCCGGTTCTAACTTTTCCGATGGGCGAAACTCAATGGTGCGGCTATCTACCCATACCGCCCTTCCTTCTATGGAAGGGGAGAAATCAAACAGTTCTGTTTTGATAGTGGTGTTTACTTCCCCCGGCTGCGCTACATCCGCCATCAACTGTATGCGGATGTTTGCTTCGCGTGAAATAGTGCCCGAAGTAAAAGAGAGGATATACTCCCTGAACGCAGGGTCGGCCTTGCGGTTGGCTTGTTTGTTGGCAAATACAAAATACGTGATTAGTCCGAATGCAAGCACTGTGGCTGCACCGATGATGATGGTTTTCTTGTTCATAAAAATGTAGGTTGTTAGGTAGTAAGGCGAGCTAAATGTAAGCGGTTTGAATAATAAACGGAGCGGGAGAAGAAAATAGTATGAGTTGAGGGAGAAATATTTTTGCAGCCGAAAAAACTGAACCGGCAGCAGGTTCAAAATCTCTGACTCAACCTATTATTTCAGGAAATAGTTTTGAAAATTGAAAATCATCTTTAACTTTGTATTACAAAGCACTTTTAAATGAACGAATCAAACGAACAACTCGACCAGATTAAAGAGATACGTACCATGATGGAGCGTTCCTCCCGTTTTATTTCTCTCAGTGGATTATCCGGCGTATTTGCCGGCTTTTTCGCCTTAGCAGGTGCAGGCGCCTTTCACATTTATATAAATGATAAGCTAAACTATGGCTATGGAGAGTTGGCAAGAAGAATAGATATAGGGGTGCATCCGGACCTTATTACTTTTTGTTTAGCCGATGCTGCTCTTATAGTTACCTTTTCTCTTTTGTTTGCTGTTTTCTTTACTACCCGCAAAGCAAAAAATTTAGGACAAAGCATTTGGGATGCAACAGCCCGCAGGATGCTTATCAACCTTGCTATCCCGTTAATAGCAGGCGGGTTGTATTGCGTAGTGCTGCTCAGCTACGGATGGTTCGGACTGATAGCTCCCACCACTTTAATTTTTTATGGATTGGCTTTGCTCAACGCCTCTAAGTATACGCTGGATGAAATCCGCTGGCTGGGTCTTTCAGAAGTGGTGCTCGGTTTAATCGGATGCTTCTTTATCGGTTACGGAATTACTTTGTGGGTGATTGGTTTCGGTATGCTGCACATTATTTACGGATTGCTGATGTATGTGCGCTACGACTCAAAACCCAAAGAGAAAAAGTATTGGGGAAAATAACACTATGAAAGAGGTTATTGAACAACTTAATAAAGCATTTGAAAACAGAATTCGTCTTGGTATAATGAGTGCGCTCATGGTGAATGATACCGTTGATTTTCTTTCTTTAAAAGAGCTGATGGATGTAACAGACGGAAACCTGGCAAGCCACGTTTCTGCTTTGGAGAGAGAAGATTACATAGCCGTGAAAAAAGAGTTTGTCGGAAAAAAAACAAAGACAAGTTATGTGGCTACCAATTTGGGAAAGAAAGAATTTAACGCACATATCAATGCACTCGAAAAACTGGTAAAGCAAAACAAAAAATAAACCCTCTGTGCTCTCCGTAAGGAAAAGGACACGAGGGTTAAAAAATGTCTTTATACTTTGAATTACAAAGCACTTTATATGAAGAAAGAAACCGAACAACTTAAGAAGCAAATCAAGTGGATGATGCTGTTTTTTATGACGGCCCTCATAATAAGCGGGGCAACTGCCATACCGGTAGAGTGGGAGCTAAGCACCTTCTTATCTGATAATCCTGCTGATACTGCCCTCAGCAAATTGCTGCACCACGTACTAGAAGCGGTGCGGGAAACCAACTACAAATTTCCTTTCCTGATGTATGGCTACGACTGGCTGGCGTTTGCCCACTTTGTAATAGCGGTAGTATTTATAGGGGTAATTAAAGACCCGGTGCGGAATATCTGGGTAATTGAATTCGGCACGATTGCCTGCCTGATGATTATCCCTTTTGCTTTTCTGTTTAGCGCCATTCGCGGGCTGCCGGTTTGGTGGAGCGTGATAGATTCTTCTTTTGGCATATTCGGCATACTGCCGCTGTGGTGGACACGGAAAAAAATCCTGTTGCTCGAAAAATTACAGGCAGAAGATAAACTCAATACTTTCTTCTGATAAAAAATACAGCATCATGAATTCATTAAACATAAACCAGGCTCAAACATGAAGCAAGTCTACTTCACCAAAACAGAATTTTTATGCTTCAAAAAAACCTTTCAATCATTGCCTGGCGGCTGATGCTGTTATCTGCCTTTTGCTTTATACTGCAAATGGCGCGCATGTATCAGAGTGAAACACTGAGCTACATTTTCCTCCCCTTCAATTTAATCCTCGCCTGGATTCCGCTTTTAATTGCCCGCTTGGCACAACACCAGCAATCAACCTTAAAGTTAGCCGCGCTGCTTTGCGGCTGGATCATCTTCTTTCCCAACTCAGCTTACATCATTACCGACCTTATTCACCTGAAGCCGCGAAACGACATTCCGTTTTGGTATGATACCACTATGCTGTTTGTGTTTGCTTTTACAGGGTTCATCACAGGCTTGCTCTCTGCTGTGCTTATCTATCGAAGGCTGAAACAGACTTTCAGCACGGTTAAGTGCAAGGCGATAATGGTGGCGGTTATGTTCTTATCGGGTTACGGTATTTACATAGGGCGGTTTTTGCGATGGAACTCGTGGGATATTGCGCTGCATCCTGTCAGCATTCTATGCGATACGTTTGTTCGTATTGCCAACCCGGTGGAGCATCCGCAGACTTATGCGGTAAGCATCGTCACGGGTGTTTTACTAACCCTCACCTTTTTTACTATGGAGTCATTCATTCTTTCATCGGAAACAGAATAATTATTCACTATAAATAAATAACAATGAAAACCAACGATTATTTAATAGCCATAGCCACCCTTATTTACTCCTACCTGTTCTATGAGCAAAGCGGAGGCATCAACTTTTTTATCTTCTCCGTACTGCTCACTGCGTTCTGTGTTTTTAAAGACAGAGGCCTACTGAAACAGCGCGCGTGGATAGCTGCCGCAGCGGGGAATATCCTTACAGGTTTTGCTGTGTTTTATTATGGCACCGGGTTTACCATAGCTGCGAATATTATTTCGCTGCTTCTGTTAGCTGCGGTAAGTTTTAATCCTGCGGCCTCTCTATTTGTTTCGGCTGTCAACAGTCTTTACTCATATTTAATGACTATACCCGCCATGATTGTTCAGGTGCTGGTAAAAGGTAAGGAAGAAGACACAGGCAAAGGCATAAACCTGAAAAAGATATTGCTGTTGATACTGCCGCTGCTGGTGTGTTTCATTTTCTTTCTGCTTTACCGCGAAGCCAATCCTCTTTTTGAAGAGGTAACCGATAAAATCAATCTCGATTTTATTTCTGCCGACTTTATTCTGTTTACCTTTTTCGGCCTCATACTTCTTTACGGCTTTTTCTATCAGCGGGCAGCTAAAGGGTTGTCGGAAGCAGACAGCCAGAACAGCAACCAACTTGAGTTTATTTCAGAGGAAAAACATCAGCAGTCGTTTTTCGCCTCCATGGTATCTATCGGCAGCGAAATATTTACGGGCATGGCATTGCTTATTCTGCTCAATGTGCTTTTGCTATCGGTAAACGGAATTGATTTATACTACCTGTGTTTTAAACAGCAACTGCCCGGGCACCTCACGCTTTCGCAATACCTGCATGACGGCACCAACGCGCTCATCGTTTCTATTGTATTTGCCATTGGTATCCTGCTGGTGTTTTTCCGCGGGCGGTTAAACTTTATAGCCGAAAGCCGACCGCTTCGCTGGCTGGCCTATGTATGGGTCGTGCAGAATATTTTTATGATACTGAGCACTGCTAATCGCAACTGGTTCTACATATCCAACTTCGGGCTCACCCATAAGCGTTTGGGCGTATATGTTTTTTTGCTGCTGTGTATTACAGGTTTAGTTACATCGCTCTTAAAAGTAGCGCAGGTAAAATCGAACTGGTTTTTATTCCGCAAAAACAGCTGGGCCTGTTATGCTGCTTTAATTTTTGTATCGCTTGTAAACTGGGATGCCACCATTGCTGCTTATAACCTGGACCTTGCCTATACTAAGAATGTAAAGCCCGATACCTACTACCTCTGCCAATTAAGCTATACGGCTTTACCGGTTCTGCAGCATTATTACGAAATGGAGCAAAGCGGAAATACCGACACCACATTTTTCGATGCTAATTTGATAGCGGTGATGGCATTTAATTCGAGAGAGCTTTTACACGAAGCGGATTACACCGGCTGGCAGTCGGGTTGTATAATAAAAAAGCAGGCACTCAGCCGCACACCTCATTTTAAGAAAACAGCTTTAAACGCAAAGAGTTTATCAAACAACTAAAAACAATTTTTATGGAAACAAAAGACAAAAGGATTATCGGCATTGTGCTCACCGTAGCGCTGCTGTTACTCGTTCCATTTACCGCCATGCAGTTTACTGGCGAAGTAAACTGGACGCTACTCGATTTTGTAGTGGCAGGCACTTTACTGCTCGGCACCGGGGTGGCTTGTGAACTGATGATAAGAAAAGTTACCAGGCCAACGTATCGAATTGCTCTCTGTGTGGTTATCCTGGTAGTGCTGGCTCTCGTTTGGATAGAACTCGCAGTGGGCATTTTCGGAACACCCTTCGCGGGAAGTTAGCGCCACTGCAAATACAGCTACTGCAATTGCAAAAATCGCAATTGCATACGCAACTGTGCTTTTTGCAAATTTTCTCGATTGCATCTCCGATCAATAAAAGGCAATTCACGTTTAAGCACTCATCCCGAAAGCTCCCGTTAAACGATTCGATGAACGGCCCGATGATGCGCTCGTAATTCTGCTGAAGCTCTTCGGCATTGGCATGGAGCATTTCAGGAATGAAGGCTTAGTATTAGGGCTTTTAGGTAGTTTAAATGAAAGATTTCGGTAAACTTCAAGTCCTTTTAGCTTTGTTATATCTAAAGAGATTTCCTCTTGGATAGAGTTGAAGAAATAACTTCAACGTTTATAGATTACATACTTTTGCTGGGCCAGTATATAGTTCATGGGTTCAATTATTCCCCTACTCATCACCATTTTTCCTAATGATCGTGTCTTGGGCAGCCATAGCACGCGCAAAAAGCATCCATGCTATGCAAAGCGTCAGTTTCTTCATAAAATTTTAGTTGTGTTTGCCCCTGAAAAGCCCGGTCAGAGAGGTTATTATGTGGAGCATGGGTTAATAACTGTATCAGCCTGTCAGAGCCGCAGGTATACCCTGCAACCGAATAAACTCCGCCCACGCAATCGTGAGCGTCTCACTTATTCTTGTGTTGCAGATGAAAATTACCGGTTTTCGAGTAACAAGAATATAGCTAACGCTATGTCTTTAATATGTTGTAGTCAAAAATATAAAGGAAAATGTAAATGACTGTAGTGATTAACCGGGTCAACGCAGATCAAGTATCTCCGCTGCTACTCCTCTCCTGCCAACCACGATGAAGTTTTGCTCAAACAGCAGTCCCAGTTTCGCTGAATCTGACCGGGGAATTCCCAAAACTAAAAAACCCTTGATGCTTGTTTCGGTTTCCATTAAGTTCACCTCCTCTCCTTCAATAGATCTATAGTGATATAGCTTTTCACGTAACGATTCGTGTCTCCTGAAATTCAACAATTGGTTAAGTGCAGTTCCATACGGATTGCAGGCAGATACGAAGGCCCATTCCATGCAGTTATTCCGATCTAACAGTTCATCCAGTAAGGTATTACACTCTCCAATTTTAATGTCAATTGGTGGATGACTAACCCGAAATAAAATATCCTGATTAACCTTCTGAAGTTCCTGTTTGATCATGGGCTTATGAAGCAAGTATAAAAAGTTCTCGAATTCAGATGAAAGTCTCTTGATCACATTTTGTGTAAAACATACAGTATTTCATCCCAAGTTATGCCATATGTAATAAGTGAAATGTATCCATAAAACACCTCACCTCCTACCGCACCTGCTGCATTCAGACAAAGCTGAAATGCAGTGCTATTTATGGGTTCAGACCTATAAATAAGGTCGTGTTTAAACCAGCTACAAAAGCAGCCTTCATTCCTTCTTCAAGGACATCAAAAATCGGTTAACTTATCGAAATCAAGCTTTTTACCGCTTTTCTTTTTTGCGAAGAACTTTGCAGGTAAACTATACTGCCAGTTTTAAGTTAAACTACTAACAACCTGTATGTTTACGGGAAGCATTAAGTAGCGGCTCTTTGCAGTGAATATGGCATTCATGAAAATAACTAATACAACTGTAGCAAAGACTTTCTGGAAGCTGGTATGAAACGCTTGAGTGGTGACACTGAACGCAACGCTAACATGGAAGAAGTCAACCTCCAAGCCGTTTGAACCTCGCATTAGCCTATATTTAGGATACTCGAATAGGCGACATATTAGATAGGATAACTAATAAGAAAATCGGCCCCTATTGCTAATAAAGAAGCTTGGGGGCACTATATCTTCACCCACCTTCTCCTTACACTCACATCTCTGGTTTTTATTTCCACTAAATAAATACCTATGGCAAGGTTGCTTATATCAAGACTGTTATTGATAGATTGCCTTGTTTCAATGATAAGCTTACCATCTACATTAAAAATCCGCACTTCCGCTTCCTGCAAGCCACCTAAGTTTATGTTTAGCTGATTGGTGGCGGGGTTTGGATAAACTGAAATACTTCCTGTCGTCAATTCCTCTATACCGGTAACTGAAACAAAAATGGTGTTTGATTGTTGCGATAAACAGCCATTAACATCAGTGACAACTACTCTGTAATTTCCACTTTGTGTTGGCGTATAATTTTGCCCTGTGGCACTGCTGATTGGAGTGCCATTTAAAAGCCATTGATTTCCCGTAGCAGAATTACTGGATAAGATATTGCCACTTTGTGAAATCGTTGGTGTAGCCGGAACACTTACTGCAATGATAATTGGCGATGAAAGAACCTGCATTGGGCTAGCACAAACTGCATTGGAGGTTAACCGGGCAGTAAAAGCATCACCATTTAATATGTTGGACGTAGGATATGGATTACCGCTAAAACCAACAGAAACACCGTTCTTGCTCCACAGGTAGGAAGGACTGCTACCTCCGTTTGTCTGAGTGGCAGTAAAGGTTACAGTTTCTCCGGAACAGATAGTTGTTTTGCTTGCATTTACAGTGATGGTAGGCACAACTGCATTATTTACAGTTATTGTAATACTATTACTTGTATCTGATGTTTTAGTTACGCAACCTTGACTCACGGAAAGAATGCAAGTAATTACATCTCCCGTAGCTAAAGCAGAAGTAGAATAAGTCGTTCCTGAAAATCCAACATTCACACTATTCTTAAGCCATAAATATCCCGGACTCACACCTGGATTTGTAACTATTGAATTAAACGTTGCAGTACTCCCTGCACAAACACTGGTTGAGTTGGTTGAAATAGAAATATTGGGTGTTACCGGTGCGCTTACTGCCATTGTAATGCTGTTGGAATTGATTACCGGTGGTGATGCACAAGATATACCCGATAACTGGCAGGATATAATATCTCCATTCACCAAACTGCTATCTGAATATGAATTAGAATTTGTTCCTACGCTAATTCCATTTTTCTTCCATTGATGGATTGGCGTATTGCTCCCGATATTATTATCGGTGGCGGTAAAAGTTACATTGGTATTCAAACAGATATTATTTTGGGATGCACTGATGGTTATAGTTGGAGATAAACTAGGTTGTACTGTAAATATTTTTTTTGCACTTGTGTCGGTTACTCCATTGGCACATAGGGCGCTGCTGGTAAGAATTACCCATACCGAATCATTGTTGCCGACAGATACCGTGTAGTTTGAAGAATTTGTTCCTACTGCATTTCCGTTTTTTATCCACTGAAACAATGGAGTGCCTCCACCATTTACAGCCGTGGCATTTAATGTAACCGAAGTTCCGCTGCATACAGTATCGGAAACAGAAAGGATTGAAACTAATGGAACTACCGGAGGAGAAACAACCGGCATCCGGATAATATTGCTGGTATCAATATTTGATGCATTGCAGTTACCATAAGACGTTAACTCCACCCATACCGAATCGTTGTTTTGCAGGTTGGCATTCGCATAGGTTAAACCATTGATTTGCACCAATGCGTCATTATAATACCAATTGTAAGTAGGATTATAAACGTTGGCGGGTGTTGCCGTATAGGTTACCATTGTTCCCGAACAAATGCTATCTGCGCTGGAGGTAAGTTGAACTGTTGGTGGTTGAGTGGTGAGTACTGTCATCGTTACAGTATCTGAATTTACTACAGGGGGTATTGCGCAGAAAACACTACTACTGAATACACTCCACACCCGGTCACCGGTTTGCAAAGTACTGCTGGAATAACTGGCGGAGTTTCCACCAACAGTTGTTCCATTGAGCTTCCATTGGTAGGTAGGATTGTTTCCACCATTTTGACCGGTTGCGCTAAACATTACGCTGCTTCCCTGGCAGGACGGATTAGCTGAGGGCGCAATAGTGATGGAAGGGACTACAGACGAGAGTACCGAAAAACTCTGCTCAATGACAGTACCGGTAACTACCGGGTTGCTACTTACCACGCGCATGCGATACCCGCTCCCTGCCGGAACTGTTGGAGGCATAGTAGTGGTAATCGTTCCAGATAGTGTAGCATGCAGCGAGCCAATGTCAAGGACATTAGCAAAGTTGCCGGTTGAGTCGGAAATCTGAAGAGTAAAATTATTTGAAGTGTCAAAAACACCACCCATGTTGTACGGCACGGTAAAAGTTTGATTATGGCAAATAACACTATCGCTGGCATCTAAACTCAAAATTGAGGGGTCTGGTTCATACTGCCAGAACACAGCTGAATCTTTTCCGCTGCCATCACTGCCCAAACCTATATACCCAATGCCATTAATTGAAAAGGATACTCCGAAACCCCGTGTATGTGAAGGATAGTTGGCTAAAGGCGTCCACGTATCCGCAATGGGGTCAAATTGATAAAAGGTTACATATGGATATCCAAGGCCTACATAGCCTTTACTTCCGGCACTGAATGCATAGGCCCTATCGCGCCAAATTGGAAAGCTTACCTTTTGAGTCCAGTTATTGCTTGCCGGATTATATTCCCAGGTATCCGTTTTTGAATTGCTATAATCTTTACCGAGAGTTACATAACCCTTCTTCCCAATCACAAAGCTGTTTGCCGCCTGCCGCGGTCCACCCGGAAATGAATCTCTAATAGCCCAGGAATTTGTCCCGGGGGTATACATCCAGAAATCGTAATATGGTATGCCGGAGCCAGTGGGGGATCCCAGCCCCACATATCCGTTGGCTCCGATGCCGAAAGCCACGGGGTCTATCCTTCTGATTCCCGGGAAATTCGCCTTCTGTGTCCATGCATTTGTCACAGGATTATACTC